>JAGASC010000240.1 GCA_017621905.1 Roseburia sp. | reverse complement strand
GGAACTGGTGTCAGAATTCCCACTGGTGTCCATCGAGGACGGACTGGATGAGGAAGACTGGGAAGGCTGGCAGAAGCTGACGGCGCGCTTAGGTGACCGGGTACAGTTGGTGGGAGACGATCTGTTTGTGACGAACCCCAAGAGAATCAAATGCGGTATCGATTTGAAAGCAGGCAATGCAGTTTTGATAAAAGTGAACCAGATTGGAACCGTGACGGAGGCCTTAGATGCCATTGAGATGGCAAGAGTTTCCGGATATCATGCGGTAATTTCCCATCGGTCCGGAGAGACGGAGGATGCCTTTATTGCAGACCTGGCAGTGGCAGTCAATGCAGGACAGATCAAAACCGGTGCACCCTGCCGTGCAGAGCGTACCAGCAAATACAATCAGCTGCTCCGCATCGAGGAAGAACTGGGGGAACAGGCCGAGTTTAAATCCAGGGTTCAATAAAATCAAAAAGTCTTTGGAAAAGTGCTTGAAAACAGGACAGGTGTGTGCTATAATATCCAGAGTTATGAGCTATCAACCGTAGGAGGTAATAATTTTGGAAGTTTTGAAGATGATTTTAACCGTTATTTTCATATTGATTAGTATAGCATTGACAGTTATCATTCTGATGCAGGAAGGGAAGTCTGCGGGACTCGGAGCAATCGCAGGTGCAGCAGATACCTATTGGGGAAAGAATAAGGGACGTTCTGTTGAGGGAATGCTCGTAAAGGGAACCCAGATTTTGGTTATTGCATTTATCATTCTTGCAATTGTCCTGAACTTAGGAATTTTTTCATAATGAGACGAAGTGGCTGCCGTGTATATGGCAGCCTTTTTTTCTATTATCGGATCTGCTGTGCTTAACAGGCACTGAAATCCGGCGCGAGAGAGAGCCGCAAAAGTGATCGTGTTTGGCGGGCAATGAAAAGTGATGGAAATGTGCCAGGACATGATTTTGGTTGCACAACATGAGGGATATAATATAAATGGATAAAGAAAAATTACAGGAAAGAAAACAGACCATCTACCAGTTCATCTGTGATGAACTGTATGTGCCCATGAAGACAAAAGAAATGGCGATGGTCTTAGACGTCCCCAAGGCGCAGCGGGGGGAATTGCAGGAAGTTCTGGATTCGCTTCTTGCGGATGGAAAAATAGAAGTCTCCGTAAAAGGAAAATACAGTAAATCCCAGGGCAAATTTTTGACGGGTGAATTTCGTGCCCATCCAAGAGGATTTGGATTTGTTACGGTGGAAGGGGAGGACGAGGACATCTTTATCCCGGAATCCCAGACCAACGGGGCATTTCACAAAGATACCGTCCGGGTGGCGCTGCTTCCCGGCGGTGGAGGAGGCAAGCGAAAAGAGGGCATGGTGACAAAAATCCTTGCCCGTGGCACCAGTCAGATTGTCTGCACTTACGAGAAAAGCAAGACCTTTGGTTTTGCGGTGCCGGATAATCCTAAATTCGGGAAAGACATCTTCGTTCCCCAGGAGCGTTCCAAGGGAGCAGTCACAGGCCACAAGGTTGTGGTAGAAATCACGGATTTCGGCGGAAAAGACAGGAAACCTGAGGGAAAGGTCGTAGAAATACTTGGACATATCAATGACCCGGGAACGGACATCCTTTCCATTGTGCGGGCTTATGATCTTCCGGTGGAATTTTCCGGGAAAATCATGAATCAGGTAGAAAACGTGGCAAAAGAAGTAAGCTCTGCGGACATGGCGGGGCGTATGGACTTAAGAGACTGGCAGACCGTCACCATCGACGGGGAGGATGCCAAGGACTTAGACGATGCCATTACGCTGACCAAAGAGGGCGCAAACTATAAGCTGGGCGTGCACATTGCGGATGTGACCAATTATGTGCAGGAACACAGCGCACTGGATATGGAAGCGTTGAAACGTGGAACTTCCGTATATCTGGTGGACCGGGTAATCCCCATGCTGCCTCACGCGCTGTCCAACGGAATCTGCTCTTTGAATGCCGGGGAAGACCGCCTGGCACTAAGCTGCATCATGACCATCGACGAAAAAGGAAACGTGACAGACCATGTGATTGCGGAGACTGTGATCAAGGTAGACCGTCGCATGAGTTACACCAGTGTGAAAAAAATACTGGAGGACCGGGACGAAGCGGAAATCCGGGAATATGAGGAACTTGTACCCATGTTTGAGCGAATGCGGGATCTGGCGGCGATTTTGCGGAAAAAGCGAATGAAGCGCGGGTCGATCGACTTTGATTTCCCGGAGACAAAAATTCAGTTGGATGAAAAAGGCGTTCCGGTGAAAATCATGCCCTATGACAGAAATGTGGCGACAAAAATTATCGAGGATTTCATGCTGATTGCCAACGAGACAGTGGCTCAGGATTATTTCTGGCAGGAACTGCCCTTTGTTTACCGTACCCACGACAATCCGGATACGGAGAAAATTAAAAAGCTTGCCACCTTCATCAATAATTTTGGATATACCATCCGGGTGGGACAAGATGAGGTGCACCCGAAGGAACTGCAAAAATTATTGCAGAAGATTGACGGCACACCGGAGGAGGCATTGATCAGCCGTTTGACCCTGCGTTCCATGAAGCAGGCAAAATATACAACGGTGAGCACCGGACATTTTGGACTGGCCGCCAATTATTACTGCCATTTTACTTCACCGATCCGCCGGTATCCGGATTTGCAGATTCACCGCATCATCAAGGATAACCTCCGGGGCAAGATGAATGAGAAAAAAATAGAGCACTACGACCGGATTCTGCCGGAGGTGGCGAAGCATTCCAGTGAGATGGAGCGTCGGGCCGATGAGGCAGAGCGGGAGACCGAAAAGCTGAAAAAGGTGGAATATATGGAGAGCCGCATTGGCGAAGTCTTCGAGGGCGTGATTTCCGGAGTGACGGAATGGGGCTTTTATGTGGAACTGCCAAATACCATCGAGGGATTGGTGCATGTGACATCGCTTTTGGACGATTATTACTATTATAATGAGAGCACCTACGAACTGGTGGGCGAGGCGACGAACCGCCGTTATAAGCTTGGCCAGAAGGTGCAGGTGGAGGTAGTCGGTACAGACAAGATGATGCGCACCATAGATTTTGCGGTTGTCGAAAAATAAGGTGAAAAAATAAACAGATTTTCAACCAGAAGTTTCTTGCACAAAAGGAACTTCTGGGGTATACTATAAAAGCTATGAGGGTTGCAGAAAGTTACAGAAAGGAGATGGTCAGACATGGCTAAGATTGAAAAAAAATTAATAGCAAACAACAAAAAAGCCTACCACGACTATTTCCTGGAGGAACGCTACGAGGCAGGCATTGCACTGCACGGCACCGAGGTCAAGTCCCTGCGCATGGGCAAATGCAGTATCAAAGAGTCCTTTATTCGGATTGAAAACGGAGAGGTCATCATCTACGGCATGCACATCAGCCCCTACGAAAAGGGTAACATTTTCAATAAAGACCCGCTGCGTCCCAAGAAGTTATTGATGCACAAAGCAGAAATCCGTAAATTAATCGGAAAAATTACAGAAAAGGGTTACACTTTGGTCCCGGTTGAGGTATACTTTAATGGGAGCCTGGTAAAAGTGGAAATAGCCTTAGCAAGAGGTAAAAAACTCTATGATAAACGCCAGGACATCGCCAAGAAGGATATGCGCCGTGAAGCGGAGCGAGACTTTAAGGTAAGGAACATTTAAGTAAGTTTCACACAAAAGCATGAATTCGGAAAAACACCGATTCATATAAAAAATAGGGGCTTGTAATGGTTTCGACAGGGATCATGAAGCTGGAGAAGCGAGTCGCAGGGGATGCGTTAAATTCCAAAATTAAAATTAAACGCTGAAGATAATTTAGCATACGCTGCCTAATGGCAGCAGTCTGACCTAGAGCACCTACACTTTAGGACCCAGGCTTCGACGATGTGGGAAACGATATACGCAAAGCTTTGAGCGTATAGGCGTATCATGAAGCTACTGAAACCGGAATTGTGCTTATGCAAGTTCGGCGGAGGGAATGTCAAAGCATAGGCTACGCTCGTAGAAGGACAGGGGATTGGTTTTTGGACAGGGGTTCGACTCCCCTCAGGTCCACTAAAAGGTGCAAATCCGAACACGGTAGCGTGCTCGGATATTGCGTGTACAGCTCCACTCCCAAAAAGCAGGTAATACAGTGTTACAAAAGATAAATCGATCACAAATCGGTTTATTTTTTGTATAGAAATATAACAACGGTAGAAAAGGGAATAAATCGACACAGATTTTTCATAAGTATCTATTAAAATAGGAGCTTGATAAAAGATAAAAATCCACTTTCTATAGATGGAGGAATTGCCATGGAAAAGATAAAGATTCTGGTTGTAGACGATGAAAGCAGAATGAGAAAACTCGTGCGTGACTTTTTGGTGCGGGAAAACTATGATGTTTTAGAGGCCGGAGATGGCGAGGCTGCATTAGAAATATTTTACCGGGAAAAGGAAATCGCACTTATCATACTGGATGTTATGATGCCAAAACTGGATGGCTGGCAGGTTTGTCGGGAAATTCGGGAAACTTCAAAGGTTCCGATCATCATGCTTACCGCAAAGGGCGCGGAAAGTGATGAATTAAACGGCTTCGAGCTCGGCGTGGACGAATATATTTCCAAACCATTTTCACCGAAGATACTGGTAGCCAGGGTTGGTGCTATCCTGCGAAGAAGCGGAAAAGGCCAGGAAGGCGAAAACCTTTCCATGGGCGGAATCGTGATTGACAAGACTGCCCATATGGTGACTGTGGATGGCGAGCAGATAGATTTGAGTTACAAGGAGTTTGAACTGTTGACCTATTTTCTGGAAAATGCAGGGATTGCACTGTCCAGAGAAAAAATATTGAATCACGTATGGAATTATGATTATTTCGGTGATGCAAGAACCATCGATACCCATGTGAAAAAATTACGTGCAAAAATTGGTCCCAAAGGAGAGTATATAAAGACAATCTGGGGTATGGGTTATAAATTTGAGTGTTAGCTGCGGGCTGTCAAATTGACCACATGGTAGTGCCTGATTATATCGTTGAAAAACTGTTTAAAAATCATAAATATAAAATTTTAAGAGTCACATTCGCTCGGCGGGAAATTGTTTCCGTTGGAGTGAACGGGGCTCTTTTTTTGTGCGAATCGTGATTCGCGAAATTTACATGCCATGTCATGAAAACAAAATTGCGTTTTCAAAAACTAACGAATTGACTGCACGTTACGTGCAGATTTATTCTGAAAGACAAGGAGTAAGGCATGGACGAAAAAACATTAAGAGAAGTTTGCGAAACATTACATGTTTCAAGGCGTGCAATTCAAGGATATGAAAAGGAGGGATTGCTTAAGCCCAGCGGAAAAAACGAAAGAGGGTGGCTACTTTATGATACGGAGTGTCAAGAACAGATAAAACGATTGAAGTTTTATCAGGATATCGGGCTCAAAGTAAAAGAGATTAAAGAGCTTTTAGTAGAACCAGTGGAAATTCAAAGGTTGATATTACATAGGCAGCAAGAACAGCTCCGCAGGGATATTC
>JAGASC010000239.1 GCA_017621905.1 Roseburia sp. | reverse complement strand
TGCAGAGAGCCGGGTGCTTTTTGTGCGGAGATACTGGTACATGGACAGCATTGCAGATATCGCAGGAAGATTCGGGTTTAGTGAAAGCAGGGTAAAATCCAATTTGTTCCGCACCAGAAATAAGCTGCGGATGCGATTGGTGCAGGAGCAGTTCCTATAAAATTGGGGCGCATGGAAGAATAACGTAACAGTTCAGGCAGCCCTTAACATTTGCTGTTAAGAGCGTAAGAAAACGTAGAGCAGTTAACAAAATTGCATCGAGGCTAAAGTAAGTGCTTATATGCGGTGGAAAGCACTTGGGCATAGGAGGAAGTAATGAAAATAGATCAGATCATAGATGCCATCGGCAAAATCAAACCGGAATATGTAAAAGAAGCTGAGCAATGGAAACCGGAGGAAAAGAGTGGAAAGGGTACAGGAAAAAGGCCCCTGCCCTGGAAAATGAAACGGCTTCTGCCGTTGGCGGCATGTTTGGCTTTGGTGATCCTGGGAAGCACCTACGGCATTTGGCAGTACAATAGCGGATATTCCGGAGACAAAACCGCGGCCGAAAGTATGGAAATGGCGCAAGAAGATATGGCCTCCCGGGAAGAGGCTGCAGAAGAACGAGAATCAGACGGTATGGTGTCAGCAGAAGATGGGGGAGAAAGTACCGGCTCCGGTCAGTCAGATGAAGCAACACAGGAGAGTGCAGTGAATGGAAATGTGACAGAGGAGCAGCCTGGAGATACAAAAATCAAAATTAACGAGGTAAATGAACTCGCAACAATGATTGCCTGCGGCAACGCCCCGGCCAGACAGGAATTCTATACCGCGGAGGAACTGGAGGACTATTACGGTGTCGCGATCTTGCCCGAACAGCTGCCGGAAGACTTATCCTTATCCAACTACGGCGAACAAAATTACCATGTAGCCTACAATGAGGAAGACAAGGTGATGGACGATAATAACCATTTAATTTATCAGAACCGAGACGAAAGCCGAAAGCTGGAAATCACAGTCTGGACCGTGGAAATGGGTGAAACCACAGGATTTGCAAATAATAATCTGGAGAAGTCGCAAATTTTAGGACAGGAGGTAATCATTGGGCATTTCAAAAATGGAACCACCGGCCAGGAAACGGATGGGTATCTGGCGGTATATGAAAAGAGCGGTGTAAACTTCACTGTACAGAGTAACGGATTGACAGAAGAAGAATTTATTTCGGCATTGACGGGGCTGGTGAGGTAGCACAGATACAAAACCGGCAGATTTGGACATATGGAAAGGAATTGTTTCCCTATGTCCAAAATTTGTATAATATTATTAGAAATCTATCATATAAACAGGGTATTTGGACATATAGAAAAAATCGTATTCTCTCATGTCCAAGATTTGCTCGTTTTTTGGACACTGCGAATAGATTTTTCTTTATATGTCCAATCGTTATTGTAAAAATGATTTTTTTCGGGATTTTTAGCTCTTACGTTGGCTTTTTTGGACATGGGAGAGAAAGTTTTTGGCTATATGTCCACAAGCGGTTCATTTTAAGTTTTTAATACAACAATTGGGCAATCTGGAGTTTACAAGATAGGGAAAAACACAAATAAAATAACATGCAATTATAAAAAAATACTATATCCATAACAATAAGGCATATGTTATATAAGCTCTCAGAATAATCTTGACACTGCCAAAATAAAGTATCATAATAACGTAAGAATTATTTTTAGGCGCAACAAATGTACGATGTTTATCGATGCAAAAGCACGGAACGTACTGAATGTGCAGGGGATTGAAAGTACCGAAAGCAACCCCGGCGCCCACAGGTATGATATGTTACGGATAGAGAAAGGAATGGTTAAAAAATGGATATCAGATTTGTAAAAAGAGAGGTATTAAAGGAAAAACCAGATCAGAAACACTTAGGCTTCGGCAAGTACATGACAGACTACATGTTCGTGATGGACTGGACCAAGGAGGAAGGTTGGAAGGATGCAAGAATCGTACCCCATGAGCCGATTACTTTAGATCCGTCCTGCGTGACACTGCACTATGCACAGGAGACCTTTGAGGGTATGAAAGCATACCGCACTGCAGAGGGAAAAATTCAGTTGTTCCGTCCGGAGATGAATGCAAAGCGTATGATCAAATCCAATGAGAGACTTTGTATGCCGGAATTTCCTGTAGATATGTTTGTGGAGGCTACAAAAGCACTGGTAAAGGTTGAGGAGGACTGGGTACCTTCTGAGCCGGAAACCTCACTTTACATTCGTCCGTTTATGTTTGCAACAGAAGCAGCCCTTGGTGTACACATGGCTACTTCCTATAAATTTATGATTATCTGCTGCCCGGTTGGCGCTTATTACGCAGAGGGCATCAACCCGGTTAAAATCCTGGTAGAGGATGAACTGGTTCGTGCCGTAAAGGGTGGCACCGGATTCACCAAATGCGGTGGTAACTATGCAGGTTCCATTTTAGGCCAGGTAAAAGCAGAAAAGATGGGATATTCCCAGGTTCTGTGGCTGGACGGCGAGCACCGCAAATATGTAGAGGAAGTTGGTACTATGAACATCATGTTCAAGATTGCCGGAGAAATCTATACAGCACCGATCGAAGGAACCGTACTTCCGGGTGTAACCAGAGATTCCATGATTCATATTTTAAGAGACTGGGGCTACAAAGTAAATGAGACCAGACTTTCCATCGACGATCTGATGAAAGCCGGTCACGACGGCACTTTAGAGGAAGTATTCGGAACCGGTACCGCAGCGGTAGTATCTCCGGTTGGCGAGCTTCGCTACAAAGATGACGTGGTTACCATCAACGACTTCAAGATTGGTGATCTGACCCAGAAGCTTTACGATACCTTGACCGGTATTCAGTGGGGCAAGCTGGAAGACAAGTATGGATGGACAACTCCAATCGAGTAAGAAATAATAATTATGGCTGGATGGGAAAACTGTCCAGCTGTTTTTGACTATAGAGTATCCCGGTTCGAAAAGAGGTTGCTTCCGGAATAAATATACCTGCTCATCATAGTAGGATCTTGGCGAAAAACAATATAGACAAGTGGAAGAGAGGAAGGAAGAGAAGATGACGAAAAAAGAAAAAGCAATCGCGTTGCATGATAAAGGATTTAACTGTGCCCAGGCAGTAGCTTGTGCCTTTGCAGAAGAAATCGGCGTGCCGGAGGAAGTGCTTTTTGCAGCTTGTGAAGGTTTCGGCCTTGGCATGGGCGGCATGGAGGCTACCTGCGGGGCCGTTTCCGGTGCAGTGATGCTGGCAGGTTTTAAAAATAGCTGCGCCGACCCGGCTCACCCGGGAACGAAAGCGTCAACTTACAAACTGACCAGGGAGATTACAAAGGATTTTGAAGAGAAGAATGGTTCTCTTACCTGCAAGGAATTAAAGGGCGTGGAGACCGGCAAGGTTTTAAGAAACTGTCCGAACTGCATTATGGATGCAGTGGAAATTGTAGAGCGGGTATTGGGACTTTAAAGGAGGGCGTTATCGAAATGATGAGTCCTGTGACGGTTTTGACAGGACGATAAAATAAAAACTAACCGAATGATGAAAATTTAACGAGAGAAATGCCGTTATATAAAGAGTAGATTATGCAGTAAAATGTATGACCTGCTCTTTTTTTTCCAAAATTAAGGAGTGCGCATTGCACAAATGCAGAATTGTAGAAAGGCTTTTCGAGATGGGATTTCCAGTTTTGCCCCGCAAAATTAGTATTTATGGGGATGGCACAGCGAAATAAATTTTGAGCACTTTCAAAATAATAGCAGTGTAGATATAATA
>JAGASC010000238.1 GCA_017621905.1 Roseburia sp. | reverse complement strand
GCAGCAAGGTACGTAACGTTGGATTGCTGGTTGCTATCCTGCTTGCGGTAATTTTTATTTTCTTCGGAGGCGATATCGTAGGACTTTATAATAGTGATCCGGAAATCATACGCATGGGGGGAAGGATTATGTTGTTTGTGGCATTTTTACAGCCATTCCAGTCATCCCAGTTTATTATAGCGGGAGGTCTGCGGGGAGCCGGAGATACAAAGGCCACGGCGAAAATCACTTTTATTACGGTACTTATTGTCCGGCCGATAGTGGCGATTGTTCTTGTGAAGCTGGGCTTGGGCCTGTATGGTGCCTGGCTGGCGATGGCGGCAGATCAGCTGCTGCGTTCGCTGCTGGTGCTGTTGCGGTATCAAAGTGGAAAATGGAAATTGATAAAAATAGTTCATTAAAGAAAAGAGAGAGGAAGGAAACGGAATAATGGCAGCGAAAATGAATCAGAAAATACGTTGGGGATATATGGGAGCAGGGAGGATTGCCGGTTGGTTCGCAACAGGCATGTCAGTGTTAGAAGACGCGGAGCGTTATGCAATTGCTTCCCGCACCATGGAAAAGGCAGAAAAATTTGCAAAGGAATATGGATTTACAAATGCATACGGTTCTTATGAGGAGATGCTTCTGGATCCGGATGTGGATATTGTCTATGTAGCAACTCCGGTGGCGGAGCATTATCGTTGTGTAAAAATGTGTCTGGAAGCCGGAAAGAATGTGCTCTGCGAAAAAGCATTGACGGTAAATGCGGCACAGGCCAAAGAACTGGTAGACATGGCCCGGGAAAAGAATTTATTTTTTATGGAAGCGGCCTGGTCGAAATGCCATCCGGTCTTTTTAAAAGTGAAGGAATGGATTGATTCCGGTCTGTTGGGGGAAATCCAGGGCATGGATGTCAGATTTTACACCTTAGCAGGCGAAGGACATCGTCTCTACAAACGGGAACTGGCCGGCGGAGCTCTTTTGGATCTGGGATTTTATCCCGTCATGTATGCCTGCGCCTTCCTGGGAAAAACACCGAAACAGGTGCTATCACATACGATCATTGGCGAAAAAAATGTAGATTATCTCGATTCCATTATTTTAGAATATGAGGGCGGTAAATTTGCCCATCTATCCTGCGGGCTTGGCAGCGAGAAAATGGTTTCCGCATATATATTAGGAACAAAAGGACGGATTGCATTCCAGGACGAGTTCTTTTTCCAGGCGACAAAGGCCACGGCATACGATTTTGATAATCATGTTCTGGCGACTTTCGAAGGCCCGTTTTTGAAAAATGGGTATGAATTTGAGGCAATGGAAGCCATGGAATGCCTTCGCGCAGGAAAAAAGGAAAGTGAGAAGGTTCCGTTGGATGAGACTGTCGCTATTATGAAAATTTTAGATACCTGTCGGGGGAATGCCGGCTTTAAATATGATTTTGAAGAAATATAAACTTTGGCGAGAGGAAGAGGATGAATCAATGAACATTTTTATGAGATTCCCGGAAGGGAAAAAGAAAGCACTGACACTGAGTTATGACGATGGTGTAGAGCAGGACATCAGGCTGATTGGGATTATGCAGAAAAATGGCCTGAAAGGAACATTTAACTTAAACAGCGGCCTTTATGCGCCGGAAGGAACGGTCTATCCGGAAGGCACGATTCACCGCAGAATGACAAAGCAACAGGTGATGGAGGCGTACACGGACAGTGGAATGGAAGTGGCGGTACATGGACTGACACATCCGTTTTTAGAGCAGCTTCCCGCAAATCTGTGCCTGAATGACGTGGCAAAGGATCGGGAAAATCTGGAGGAACAGTTTGGGACGATGATTCGGGGAATGGCATATCCCTTTGGAACTTACAGTGATGAAGTGGTTGAATGCTTAAAGTGTGCCGGAATCGTATATTCCAGAACCGTAATTTCTACCGGCGACTTCCGTATTCCTACAGATTGGCTGCGCTTGACAGCTACCTGCCATCATAATGATCCGAAGCTTATGGAGCTGGCGAGGAAATTTGTGGAGGAAGACACGAACAGGGCTTCTTGGCTGTTCTATCTGTGGGGACACAGTTATGAATTTGAAGCAAAGGACAATTGGGATGTGATTGAAAAATTTGCGGAGTATACAGGTGGCAAGGAAGATATCTGGTATGCAACCAATATTGAAGTTTATGAGTATGTGGAAGCATATCGCAAATTGGTATATAGTATGGATGGACACAAGGTATTTAATCCGACCGCATATGTGCTTTATTTTGAAAAGGATGGCGAAGTGCATTGCGTGAATCCGGGTGAGAGCATTCAGATCTAATTGAGCATATTTTTTACGGAAAGGTAACCCCCAACCCTACATTCGGCAGTATCAGTGCAGCTGCAAAGTCCAGAAGGAATAAAAGCACCAGAAGCGTACTGATATTTCTGCGTATTTTTTCGGGAATACGAAACCACACTCCAGCGAAAAAGTCAGCAAGAAGGCAAATCCATAATGCACCTGCAACCCCAAAACCAAGAACCGACCAGAAACAGATATAGCCATGGAAGTTCATAAAATAATCGCTGTAATCCCAATACCGCAGATTCCAAAAGTGATCCAGCGTCCAGCCAATCATAAGTTCAAGGCCGGTTCCCAGAGCAGCGGAGACAAGAAACACAATGAGCGCATATGCAATTTTTGCCTTCCCCTTTTTGGAAGAAGGATTCTTGCCGCGGGTGTGTGAACCGCTATGGGCATGCAGGCGTAAAAGTCTGCTGCCGGATATAAAATAAAACAATACATAGAGCAACACGGCCCCGATGCCATAAATTGGCAGCCAGGGGCCGTAAAAAAATCCGCGTTTCCGGAACTGCCCCTCCTTTACCAGAAAAATCAGGACCTCCCAGAAAAAGCCGCCCACGGACACCAGGAAAAAGAAAAAAATCAGCAAGGAAAAGAAAACCCGAATTTTTGTATGAGTTACCTGATTAAGCTTACAAAAATTCGGCCCCTGTTGTTTTATTTTTCCCCGGTACGAGGGTGTGTGGGGACTATAAAGCCTATGAAAATCTAGTTTATGTTGTCTTTTTACTGTAAAATGTTTCCTCATGACGTTAGTATGTCCCATATTTATTCACCATATTCTTCATATGTCTGGATTTCAACCCAGTTACCGTGTCAATTTTACCAGCAAAAAATCATGTCATTTTTGTATAAAAATAACGAAAAATGTAGAAAAAGTCATTTTTGACTTGCATTATAAAGCGTGCGTGTTATTCTTTAAGAATAGGTAGTCATCTGTATTTTCAGCATAAAAGCTGCGGGAAGATGTGGTGGGGAACATCGTCAGAAGTTATTTTTCGCAAATATTTGTCAAAAGATTTTGCAGGAAGATATTTTGGGGAACTTCTGCACAGAAAGTGCTGTCAAAGTAATTCATGGAACACAAATTCGTTCCGAAGATACGGTAAAACAACCGTGAATTCCATAGTACAAGTCCAATTAATTTACTGAAAAGACAAAGGGGGTAATTTGCCTATGAGTAACACAAGAAGACGTATTGAAGAATTAAGTTTAATTGATGATTTTATGTTTACGGAGGCATCTGTGGACCAGAAAACTGCACAGATATTGGTGGGGATGATTATAACACGGGCCACCGGGTTGAAGGTAGGAAAGCTAGTTATTGAAGCTCAAAAGACGGTAAACGGAGTAGATACAGACTGCCACGGTGTTCGCCTTGATGTGGCAGTTCATGAAGTTGAGACAGAAGAGGGGAAAACCGTACAACTTTTTGATATTGAACCCAATAATATACAAACCGACAATTTGCCCAAACGTAGTCGTTATTACCAGGCGTTAACGGATGTAAAAGTATTAGAAAGTGGTATTGATTATGATAAGATTCCGAACTTATGGATGATCTGGATTCTGCCGTATGACCCGTTTGAAAAAGATTATATGATGTATTCAGTGAAAAATAGGGTGGAAGAATTTCCTGAAATTGAGTATAATGATGGTGTGAGAAAGCTTTTTCTATACACCGGCGGCACGAAGGGCGGAACGGAATCCTTAAGGGATCTTCTTGTCTACATACAGAACAGCAAAGCAGAAAATGCTGTCGACGAGGAACTGAAAGAGCTTCACTCTAACGTGGAACGATTGAAAAGCAAAAAGGAAATTGGGGTGAAATATATGCGTATGCAGGACGTGATAGAATACAAGATTAAGACGGCTGTAGAAGCTAACACGATTGAGGTTACACAGAAAGTGACAGAAAACGTGGAACAGCAAATGGCTGAGTTGGCAAAGATATTGGTAAATGCAAATCGCATGGAAGATTTGCAGCGCATGGCAGACGATAAAGATTACCGGAAAAAATTGTTGGCTGAATTTGATATGGCGTAATAGCGGCTATTGATCCGGAAATAGGACTATGCAGCACAATTCAGTGAAGAAAGTGCATAGTCCTATTCTGGGCAGTTACAAAACGCCTATGCCTTGCAATTTTTGCACCATCATGGTTACATTCTTTCTAATATTCCCCCTAGAAACAGAACAATCGTATAACTTCCCATAATCAGAACATAATTTTTAATCGAAACAATAAATGTTTTACTCTTTACCTGCTCCCCCCGAAAAGCCTGAATATTTTTAAAACATTTTGGAACTGTCAGAAGAAGCAGCAACGTTATCGGATGCAAAAGCCCGCCCAGTACTAGAATACACGGCGTAATGTAGGCAGCCAGATACAGCGTGGCGAACAGATCCACCGCCCGCTCTTTTCCCAGATAATAAGGCAGCGTAAAACGCTTTACCAGAATGTCCGCCTCCAAATCACAGGTATTGTTGGCCAGCATAATATTTGCCGTGGCACAAAAAGGCGGCACAGCCAAAAGCAGCAGCGTAAGCAGCGGCAGCACCTGAAGCTTCAGATTAATTTCCTCCAGTCCCAATTGCAGCGTCAGATAGGTGCCCTCCGGCATGTTGATGTACAGCAGCAAAAAGGGAATAAAAATACCATAAAAAAGTCCGGACAAGAGCTCTCCCAGTGGCTGCCTGGAAATCGGCACCGGACCGTATGTATAGAACACACCGCAGAGAAAACAAAGACCTCCTAACAGCAGAACCACCACATCCGTGCGCCAAGCCAGGTACAGACCCATCCCGGCACTGACCAGGAACAGAATCCAGATGAGAACAAGCCCTGTCCGTCTTGAAAAGGGAAGCATATGGGGATGATCTTTGCTGTCAATATAATTATTGATGGCGGTGGTGTTCAGATCGAAAAGAAACATAGAGCCAAAGAAGATAAGGGTCAAATTCCAGCGAATGGGATTTCCGGCATAAAACAGGTAAGCCAGCGACATCAGAAATGCAAACAGGCTTGTGATTTTGGTTTTGAGTTCTGTATACATAAAAAATTTTTTGAGCATAAGTTGCACCTGCTTTCTTGTATTTGCGCATGAAATATTTGCGTCGAAATGCTTCCATAGGAGGCATTTGTGAGAGGATTGTAGCATTGGGAAAAGAAAAAATCAATTGATAAAAACGCTTTGGATTTCCTTCGCATCAAGTGCTCATACGAGAACCGATAAGGTTGTATAAAAAAAGATAAAGATAGAATTAAATTAACGCGAAGTGCTGAAAACATGCGGTTTCCGGCGTTTGCCAAACATAATTTAGTATGCTAAAATCTCCATAATTCCGAAGAAAATTGTGAGAGCAAAAGAAGTACAATGGAAGACAAAGAAAGAGGGGATGATCATGACCAATATCGTAGTCATCGGAGCGGGTTATGCAGGCGTACTGACCACGAAAAAGCTGGAAAAGAGACTTCGAAAACAAGGTGTCGCAGAGCAGACACAGATTACACTGATTGATAAACACCCCTATCACACGATGCTGACGGAGCTGCACGAAGTGGCAGCCTGCCGTGTGGAGGAAGAAAGTATAAAAATGAACCTGGACGAAATCTTTGCCGGGCGCAAGGTAAAGATTGTGCTGGATACGGTGACGGAAATCGCCTTCGAAGACCGTGAGGTAGTAGGCGAGCAGGATACATATCATTACGATTACCTGGTCCTTGCGGCCGGTTCAAAACCCACCTATTTTGGCGTGGAGGGCGCGGAAAAATACACCTATCCCTTCTGGTCCTACGATGACGCCGTAGCGTTAAGAGACCGAATTCACGACTGTTTCCGCAGGGCGGCAGATGAGCCGTCGAAGGCAAAACGGCGGGAACTGCTAAGCTTTTACGTGACCGGTGCAGGCTTTACCGGTGTGGAGCTGGCGGGAGAACTGGCGGATTACATTCCGATTCTCTGCAGGCGCTTTCATGTGAAACAGGAGGAGGTCACCCTGGCAAACGTGGACGGAATGCCAAGACCGGTACCGATTTTCCCGGAAAAGTTGTCAGGGAAGGTGGAGCGGCGCCTGAAAAAAAAGGGCGTGCAGACCATCATGGACGCCAGTGTGGTAAAGGTGGGAGAAAAATCCATCTGGCTGCAGCGTGGGGATGAGGTAAAAGAATATGTGGCCGGCACTGTGGTCTGGACCGCAGGCATCGAAAGTGCTGATGTCACCACAAAGGTGGCGGAGGAGCTGGAGAGTACAGGAAGAGGCAGAATTCTGGTGGACGCCTACCTGCGCAGCGTGGACGACGAACGGGTGTATGTGGTTGGTGACAACATGATGTACACGGTGCCGGGGCAGACAAAGCCGGTGCCTCAGATGGTGGAAAATGCAGAAGCCAGCGCAGATACGGCAGCAAATAACATTGTGTCGGCTATCACCGGAAAAGGAAAAACAGAGGAGTACATGCCGGCATTTCACGGCGCAATGGTGTCCGTAGGCGGGCGCTACGGCGTGGCCCGGCTTGGCACAGCGAAACATCAGATCAATCTGCCATCCTTTTTGGCGATGTTCACCAAGCATTTTATCAACGTGGTTTATTTTATCCAGGTGATGGGCTGGGCGAAGGTGTTAAGTTATGTGAAGCATGAATTTTTTACCATCCGAAACAACAGAAGCTTTCTGGGCGGACATTTTTCCAACCGGACACCAAGCTTTTTGATGGTACCTCTTCGGGTATGGCTGGGGGCGGTGTGGCTTTTTGAAGGCGTAATGAAAATTGTGGAGGGCTGGTTCAAAAAACCTATGCTGACCGGATTTTTCGGCGGTGCCAATGCGTGGTATGATTCTATTTTGAAGCAGGCGACGACAGAAACTGTTTCCTCTGCGGTGGATGCAGTGGCAAGTGCCACCGGCGCAGCCGCCGGGGCGACAGAAGCGGCAGCTTCCGGTGTGGGAACCATATTGATGAATTGGAATTTTGGCCTTTTCCACACAATTTTAGTCAGCGGAAAAGACCTGGCAAGCTCTGCACTGGGCGACTATGCCTTCAAGCTGGATGTGCCGCTCATGAACTGGTTCGTAAACAATGTGGTGCTGGCAAATGACGGCATACAGATGTTTATGCAGATCGTCATTGTATTGCTGGAGCTGGCGGTGGGAGCAGGGCTCATGCTGGGCTTATTTACATTTCCTTCCGCAGCGGTTTCACTGGTGCTGCAGTTCATGTTCGTATGCACCACAGGATTATATTTAAACGGCATCTGGATGGTATTCGCAGCGATAGCAGTGCTGATCGGCGGAGGCTATACCCTGGGCCTGGACTATTACGTTGGCCCGTCGCTAAAGAAACATTGGAAAAACATGAAATGGATTAAGAGGTGGTATCTATACAATGACTGAAATGTCCTTGAAGTTTGACGCCGCGTTTGAAATGACCAGGGATGAAGTGAATCGTATATTGCTGGCAGCGCCCCGTCTCATTCGCGCATATACATCTTACCTGACGCAGACCCATGGAAAAATGATACGGGCCAGGGCGGTCCTGGCCTGTGCCATGGATGAGTCGGGCAGCATCCGGGAGGATGCAGTTACTTTTGCTGCCGCAATCGAAGTCCTTCATCTTGCAACGCTGGTGCACGACGACATCATGGATGATGCAGACTTACGCAGAGGAATGGAGACCCTTCAGAAGAAGTATGGAAAAAGAACGGCCGTAATCTGCGGAGATTACCTGCTTTCAGCTGCAATCCGGGAATTGGACCGGGTAAAAAACACCGACGACTACAAAAAATTTGGCACCTCCGGCTATGTGGAGCAAATCTGCATGGGCGAGCTGCGCCAGAACACGAACAATCGCAATTACGATCTGTCTATGTTCCGCTACTTAAGCATCATCAATGGCAAAACGGCGGCACTGTTTGAAGCCTCCTATTTTGCGGGCGCGGTAACTCATGAGACGGAGGAGGCCAGGCTTAGGCTGTACCGCCGGCTGGGGCGCTATACCGGCGTGATTTTTCAGTTGACGGACGATTGCATCGACTATGAAAATGATACACGGGCGGCAGGGAAAAGTGTACAGTCCGACTACGAGCAGGGCGTCATCACGCTGCCGGTCATCTACACATTTTCCCGGAAGCCGGAGCTTAAGGAACGGGCCGCTGTCGGAGCGCTTTCTAAGGAGGAGATGCTTGGTGAAGTGAAAAAAAGCGGCGGCATCTCATTTACGCATCAGACCGCAAAACGATATTACGAGAAAGCGCAGAGAGCATTGCATGCGTTAGAATTTTCAAATGAAAAGGCGGAAATTCTTCAGGGGTTGCTGGATAAATCATATTATGGCTTAAAGAAATAAGCGTTTATATAAGGAGATTGCCGGATAAATCCTGTGGATAAATTTTATTACGGAAGAAAGTAAATGTATATAAGAAAAATAGATGGTGAACCAGGCAAAAGAGCCGGTTGAAAATTGGGAGGAAAATCCTCTGTCCTTCACGCGCTTAAAGCGCTGCTGAAGGCTGCAGTCGCATTTTCCTTCGGAAAACAAGGAGGATTTGATGAAAAGACTAACGTTATTATTAGGCATGTTACTTACTGTATCCATGGTAGCCGTGGGTTGCGGAACTTCTGCGGGCAATACCGAAAGCGAGGGGGACAAGACCGGCGGTGAATCGGCGGTCTCCACAGAAGGTGAAACAGCGGACAATGTGGCTGGTGTGGTTACCGGGGGAGAAATAAAAACAGGGCTTGCCACTGTTACAACGATTTCCGATTCCAAGGATGCTGCCGCGGAGGAGGAGGGCACAGCCCAGGCAGATGTGACGATTGCAGCTGTCACAGTGGATGCAGACGGCAAAATTGTGTCGTGCAGGATTGATATCGCACAGACGCAGATTTATTTTGGCGCAGATGGAACAATTTTTTCAAACTTGGAGGCAGAATATCCTTCCAAGCAGGAACTGGGTGACAGCTATGGCATGAAAGTCGCTTCTTCCATTGGAAAAGAGTGGAATGAGCAGGCAGATGCATTTGCAGCATACTGTGTGGGAAAAACGGCGGATGAAGTAACCGGCATTGCAGTGACGGAAGAGGGCACAGCAGCGGATACAGATCTGGCGGCTTCCTGCACCATGCATATCGGCGGTTTCCAGAGCGCAGTGGCAAAAGCGGTGAACAATGCGACAGCAGCCGGAGCAGCTGCCGGGGATTTGCTTGGACTTGGAGTAACCACCAACATTGCAAAATCTACTGCAGCAACGGCGGATGAAGCAGGTGTGGCACAGGCATATACCACAATCTCAGTGGTGACGGTAAATGGCGAAGGAAAAATCACAAGCGCAATCATCGATGCAGTGCAGGCAAATATTAACTTTGACGTGAAT
>JAGASC010000237.1 GCA_017621905.1 Roseburia sp. | reverse complement strand
TTCTTAAACTAAAAGCATTTCGGCGGATTGCTACCAGATATGACAAACTGGCATGCACTTATCTTGGATTCCTTTGTATCGCTTCAATTTTGATTTGGATAAAATGACTAAACGAAATGATTTTTCAAACACGCTCTAATAATCTCTTCATAAAAGTAAAAACTGCTGTTTTCATCCTGAGCAAATATAAGGCATGGATATTTTTCAAGTTCTGAAAGTTCTATTTCCTTTCTGGATGCTAAAGGATGATTTTCACCTATATAAGCATATACCTCATATTCAGCAATACTTTTAAATATCAGATTCAGCTCCTTAAAGGTTTTCTCATAATAGTCCTGATTAAAGGTACTTATATACAATATGCCCAATTCGCTCTTTGCACTGCGAACCTTTTCTAATACCGTTAATGTATTTGTTTCATAAATAGAGTATTCGTAGTCCAAAAGTCCGAATTCCTTTACCACGTTTGCAAAAGCCTTTGCCGCAACAGTTGAATGATGCATTACAACAGAAAAATGTCGTTTATGCTCTTCCCCGCCCAGATATTTTTCTTCTAACAGTTTACACTGCTGGATAATATTGTTCGCATAATGGATAAATGTTTCTCCATCCTTCGTTATTGTTATACCTCTGTTTGTCCGGTTAAAAATAATAATTCCAAGTTCATCCTCTAATTCTCTTATCGCCGTTGAGACACAGGACTGCGAAACAAAAAGAGCATGTGCCGTAGCATTGATTGACTTCGTTTTGGACACCTCTACAACATAAAGCAGTTGATTAAAAGTCATGTATTCTCTCCCTTCTGACAACAAACCGGAGACAGAACTCTTCATTCCATCTCCGGTTTTCCGGTCAAACTTTTTTTATTTCTGCACCCGTAAAGATTCATGATTATCCATACGGGTAAAATAATGCGATATCTTTTCCAATGCCTCTTCCACAGACACACTGACATCAAAAGCCGAAATAGCTTTCCGCTCTAATTGCTTTTGTATCTGAAATCCGATTTTCTTACAGACAACGCATCGGCAGTCCGATATCAGTTCCACCTTTTCAGATGCTTCTCCGGCGCCACCGCATCCGCCTCCTGTACCACTGCCACAACCACCTCCGGTTTTGCAGTTCCCCGATGAATTACAGCTATCCGCTACAGATATCCCGTCATGATCTGTTCCTTCCTCACGAAAAGCCCTTTCTTCCAGCTTTCTATATATACCATCTGCTACTTCATATATGATAAAACTTTTCGCCGAGCCAAAAGTCTCATCTATCTGTAATCCATCAGAGGATGTGACCGCTATTTTATAAGACATGTTTCCTGCCCTCCTGTTAATTAAACCTTTGGACAGCTACTGTATAAATATCTTCAATCAGACGGATACCACCTGTATAGCCTGCATAGAAATCATCCAATACCACTTTATCCTGTACCGGCCATGCAATATTTAAGTAATTTCCTTTCAGGCTTTCCGTAAGTTCCTTTTCATAGTAGCTTCCGAGAATAAGCGGATAACCGTGGTAGTCATGCTCTTTGATCTGCTCATGAATTTTATAGCTGTCCGTTTCAAATACAACCTCTGCCTGCAGGTTAAAGTTCAGTTTTTTGAACTCTTCTGCAATTGCTTCACGATACTGTTTTGGCGTATCATCCGCGATAAACTGTTTTGCAGGCACAAGCCCCAGATCATTTGCCAAAAACTTCGTAATGCCGAGGGCATACTGTGCATCCGCAACAACGGAAAACTGCTTATTGATAACACGGTTTTCAAGAAAAAGATCTGCATATCTTTCAATCAGATAGTAATAATAATTCTCATGCTCATTGATGACGCTTTCCACCTTTTCCTCATTCACACCTGCAAACCTTCCAACCTCACGCAGAAACTTACTGGTTTCATATGCGCCAATAGGAAGCGTTGGAAGATGGAGCCATGGAAGTCCAAGTTTTTTCTCCATTTTCTGCATATTTCCAACAGAAACCCATGGAGAAACCAACAGGTTAAACTCTGCCTTTGGAATATTATTGATTTGATCGATTCCTCTGTGATAGCCAAAAATCGTGTTTGGCGTAAGCCCAATTTCCGCAAGCAGTTTCTCAAGTTCCCTGATATTTCCAAGCCAGAATAAATCCTGATAAGGAACGTCCGCCCAGATGTTGACCAGCCCCTTTTCCCTTTCTTCTGACCTTTCCAGATACTGGTCTATAATGGCGTCAATCACCTGCTCATGCCCGATATAGTTATTTCCCTTAAATCCTGCGGTAGATGCGTAGATAACAGGCTTATCCGCATTTTCAAACCTGCTTACCACCTCGCCTGTATCATCACCTACAATTTCCGGGATACAGCCAGTCAGCACCACATATAAATCTGCATCAATCACTTTTAATGCATTTTCAATCGTTGTTTCCAGTTTTTTTGTGCCACCAAATACCACATCTTTTTCATTGATACTGGTACATGGAAAAATATTTGGCGAGAAATAACCGGAACTCCCTGTTCCATCCGATAATTTCTGTGCACATCCGGGACCAGAATGCAGTATCGGTATCGCCCTTGTAATTGCCTGTACTGTCTGCATTGCTCCCAAAGCACATTTGTATCTCTGTTTATCTAATAATTTTGCCATTTTTAAGCCTCCTTCCGAGGCTTTGCCTCTTCTAAAAATGCACCCACATTCTGCTCATACCACCAATCTGTATAAGGCAGCTTTACCCGTTTTGCCAGATTCTGTTCAAAACTCCTGTTACGGATAGTGTCAAGAATCGTGCGGGCAAATTCAAGTGTATGTTTATAACCAAAGATCATGTATTCATCCGCCACGTAAACCGCCGGAGTACCATTTTTGATTGCCCAGACGGTAGAACCCGGATGTCTGGAAAGGTATAAATCAGGCTGGTACTTATGTAAAATGTTCATAACTTCAAAGTTCTGCTGGTCGGCAACGCTTGCCTCAAAGTCTATGTTATTGTCCAGCAGATATTTCATAGATGGCGGAACATCCCCATTCTCGTACTTCTTATCATAATGCCATGCCAATGCCCACACAACCTCTATGCCAAGTTCATTCAGAACCCTTGAAACCTCAAAAGTATATCCCGGTCCCATACCGATTACCGCCCGGAGTCCTTTCAGTTCTTTCTTGATTTTCTCAATCTGTGGCAGGTAGATTGCTCTCTGCTCCTCAATATATTTCTCTATTTTTTCACTCCGGTCTGTCACCTTGCCAATCTCACGCAGCCATGTTTCAAAACCCACAATACCACACTGGTTGATGCTTCTCACATAAGGCACTCCATATTTTTCCTCCAGTGCATTTCCCAGATAATTCCCCAGCGTACCGCAGATACAGGTAGTCGCAAGAGATTCCGAAATGTGCGACAGTTCCTCCACCGTAGAGTTACAATAAAGGAAAATCGGTTCTAAATCGAATTTCTTAAACATCTCCATTATTTCCGGTCTTGCACTCTCATAAAAATTCTTGAAATTGATGGTGTTCCTTTTTTCCTTCGGCGGCTGTACAATTGAGCTTAGTACCGCATGGTCAGCAATATCAAAACCGGTCGCCCAAATGCGGGACTTAAATCCTTCACAGTGAACTGCTACAACCGGAACATCTATTTCGTCCCTGACTTCATCCACCACGCTGTCTATATCCTCACCAATAATTCCGGTTGCACAGGAACTGGTAACAAAAATTGCTTTTGGTGAATACCTTTTATTGACTTCCAATATAATCTTACGCAAAGATTCCGTAGAGCCAAATATGGTATCCTTTTCATTCATATCTGTGCCAACATAAACCGTATCATTGGTAACGCCACGTTTCTTTGCCATAACTTTATCCAGATAATATGCTCCTGCACTTGCCACGGAACATCCTGCTGGTCCATGATGAATGATTGCTACATCCCGGATTGCAGATAACTGTCCCAATGCACAGCTTGAAAGGCAGGTGCTAGACTGCGAAAAGCATCGTGAACATCCTTTTAACGTTCCACACTCACTTTGTGATGCCAAATCGCTCAGTGAACCTATGTAGCCTGTAATGGAACCAATCCTGTTTTCTCTTGTCGCCACATTGGAACTTTCTAAATTTATTGCCATAGTTTACCTCCATTCTATCCTAAATATTCTTCATTAAATAAATTGGTGGACAGATAACGAAGCCCTGTATCCGGCAACACCGCCACAATGGTTTTGCCTGCATTTTCCGGTCTCTTTGCAAGCTGTGTCGCTGCATGAATAGCAGCTCCGGAAGATGTGCCTATCAAAATTCCATCCGTTTTTGCCACCTCTCTGGCAGCATGATAGGCTTCAATCGTCTCCACTTCAAATTTCTCATCATAAATATGTAAATCCATGGTTGATGGAACTCTCTCTGTTGGAACTCCTTCAAACGGATGCACCCCTGTAATTTCCTCCGGTTCAGGATTTGTCTCGCTTGGCAACGAATTTGCTCCAGGCTGGATAGCTACTATCCTAATATCGGGATTTTTTGATTTTAGATATTTTCCGGCACCAGATACTGTTCCGCCTGTTCCTACATTTGCCACAAAGATATCAACATCTCCATCCGTATCTTCCCATATTTCCGGTCCTGTAGTTGCTTCATGGATAGCCGGATTAGCCGGATTAGAAACCTGATCCACGAAGAAAATATCCTTTTCCTTAGACAGTACTTCCTCTCGTAAAACCTTAATCGCTGCCACAAAATCCCCATCTGTTTCTTCCAGCACTTTGGCAATTGCCGGTTCCTCAGAAAGTTTTATCGTCTCCCCACCAAAAGCATGAATAACCTGAAAACGCTCTTTACTCACCTGATCCTGAATATATACACGGAATTTGTAGCCCTTTGTCGCTGCAATTGCAGCCAGCCCGATTCCAGTATTTCCACTGGTTGTCTCCACAATGGTATATCCCGGTTTTAATAATCCCTTCTTCTCTGCATCCTCAACCATTGCCAGCGCAATCCTGTCCTTTACGCTCTGGTTCGGATTGTAATACTCCAGCTTCACCAGAATTTTTGCCTGTAGATTATGTTTTTTCTCATAATTTTTAATTTCAAGGAGTGGTGTTCTTCCCACCAGTTCCGTAATAGATTCGTATATTTTTGCCATTTCTTTCCCTCCATCTTAAATGTGATAATCATCCGCTGAGTCCATCAGACCGAACTCAAGAAGGATTTCTTCCAGCCTCTCCTGTGTCATCGGTGTGGGAATATCAAACTTTGTATTGTTAATCACCGCCTCTGCCAGATTGCGGTATTCCTGCGCCTGATTGGAATCCGGCTTATATTCAATTACCGTTTTTTTATTAATTTCTGCTCTCTGTACAATATTGTCGCGAGGAACAAAATAAAGAAGCTGTGTACCAAGTTCCTTAGCGAAAGCACGCAGAAGGTCTAACTCCCGGTCTACATTTCTGCTGTTGCAGATAATGCCGCCAAGCCTAACGCCGCCAGTCCTGGCATACCGTTTAATTCCCTTGGCAATATTATTGGCTGCATACAATGCCATCATCTCACCACTGGCAACAATATAGATTTCCTTTGCTTTTCCCTCTCTGATTGGCATTGCAAAACCGCCGCAGACCACATCGCCCAGGACATCGTAAAACACATAATCCAAATCCTCCGTGTAAGCGCCCAGATTCTCAAGCATATTGATGGATGTAATAATACCTCTTCCTGCACATCCCACACCTGGTTCTGGACCACCGGATTCCACACATCTTGTTCCGCCATATCCCTCTCTCATAATTCTGTCAAGCTCAATATCCTCGCCCTCATCCCTGATCGTATCCAGAACAGTCTTCTGTGCCAGACCGCCAAGGAGAAGTCTTGTAGAATCTGCCTTTGGATCACAGCCTACCACCATTACCTTTTTTCCATGTTCCACCAGTCCTGCTGTCAGGTTCTGTGTTGTGGTTGATTTTCCAATACCACCCTTTCCATAGATTGCAATTTGTCTTAATTCTGCCATTGTTCTTCTTTCCTTTCAAAATAAATGTTGTAATTGTTCATAGGTAATTAACTTACCCAGTGATTCTTCAATCATTCCCGGCAGCTCCATTGGCATAACGCCGGACTGTTCCATTCTATTTGCAGCACCCATACCTATCCTGCTGACTAATATATATTTGCAGTCCTTAAATTTGCTAATATTACTGCAAAGCTTTTCCTCATTATGATTTCCTCCGTTACATACTGGCGTAACTATCCTTGTTTCAAGAAATCTGTAATTACCTGTTCCCGCCACTTCATATATAAAAAATGTATCTGCCCTGCCGAAATGCTGATTTACGACAATTCCATCACTTGAGGCAACAGCCACTTTATATATCCTTTCTTTTGATTGATTACTTACGGTTTTATCCATGCGAAAATGTTTCCTTTACATTTAATCTTCTCTGGTAAATCCGATCACCATACTCCGATTTTCCCGGAACACCGACCGCATCGGCTCTGCAGTGCTGGCAATGCCTGAATACATCTATATACTTAGATGCTTTTGTTCTTGCCTCATCAATCTGTAAGCAGTCAGGAGCTTTTTGGTCAGCCAGTTCATACTGTGGAATCAGGGGAATGATATTATAAATGCTTGCACCTGCCTCTTTTACAGTTTTTGCAATTTCTTCTATATGCCCATCATTAATTTCTGGAACAAGTACCGTATTTATCTTTATTGTGATACCGGCAGCCGCAACTTTTTTGATACCTTTTAGCTGATTTTCTATGAGAATTTCTGCCCCTTCTATGCCTTCATATTTTCTACCATGATAAATAATGTATTTATTCAGCTTTGCGAGGATCTCAGGTTTTACTGCATTCACTGTAACCGTCAGGGAATCAATTCCTATATCAATCACTTCATCCGCTTTTTCATACAGGAGCAGCCCATTTGTGCTCATACATTTGATGAGCTTCGGAAATTTTTCTTTCACTTTTCGGAAAGTCTGCAAGGCATAATCCGTAGCAAGTGTATCTCCCGGTCCTGCAATGCCGGCAACTGTGATTTCCGGACAGATGGACAAAGCTTTTTCCAGAACTTCCAGACTTTCATCAGGCGTTATCACTTTTGAGGTCACTCCCGGCCGTTCTTCTACATCATTAATCACCCTGTCACAAAAACGGCAGGCAATGTTACATCCCGGACTAACCGGAAGATGAATCCGTCCCACATTATTTTTATGACCGCCAAAACACGGGTGGGAGTTTTGCAAGTCCTGATATGTATTGCTCATACTACACCTTCTTTCACTATAATATAATATGTAACGATTCTGAATCAAAATCGTTACTGAATGACAATGGGCGGATTCGAACCGCCAACTTCAGTTTTGCAAACCTATGCCATTCCAACGGCTACAGCATCCTGATTTGGGAACTACAACAAATCCTAAAGAAAAAACCAGAGGTCTGTTAATTGATTATACTGCGCCAGCCGCAGCCGCAAAGCGGCATATTTCCATATGCGGCTGTGCGCATCAATTCAAAACCTCTGGTTTTCCAGTCAGTCTTTCATTCTGTATTTTTCAGTTTTATCTATTTGGACAATTTTACCATCCTGAATAATAAGTGTGATGCTTCCATATTTCATATCACTTAACAGTTCTTCAAGAGTACCTAAATGCGAACTATCCCAAACCTGCTTACTTTCTGTTTCTTTCATTCACATCCGCCTCCGCTTCAAACAAAATCTGTCTGTTTAATTATTATTGAACAATGGAGTAGACAAATATCTGTCGCCAGAGTCAGGAAGTAATGCTACAATCGTCTTTCCTTTATTTTCCGGTCTGTTCGCAAGAATCACTGCTGCCTTAAGCGCAGCACCAGAAGATATCCCCACAAGGATTCCTTCACTTACTGCAAATGCCTTTCCTTCTGCAAATGCATCCTCATTCTCAATCGCAATAATTTCGTCATATACGTCCGTATTGAGAACTTCCGGAACAAATCCTGCACCAATTCCTTGAATCTTATGTGCTCCCGGAGTTCCCTTTGACAAAACAGGGCTTCCCGCCGGCTCAACTGCCACGATTTTCACATCCGGATTTTTTTCTTTTAAGCATTCGCCAACACCCGTGATGGTTCCGCCTGTTCCTACACCGGCAACAAAAATGTCAACCTTTCCCTCTGTCTGTTCCCAGATTTCCGGTCCTGTTGTAGCCTTATGCACTGCCGGGTTCGCCGGATTCACAAACTGCCCTAAAATGACTGCTCCATCAATTTCTTTAGAAAGTTCTTCTGCTTTTGCAATAGCCCCTTTCATTCCCTTGGCCCCTTCTGTGAGCACCAGTTCTGCGCCGTATGCCTTTAAAAGATTTCTTCTCTCAACGCTCATGGTATCCGGCAGTGTCAGAATTGCCCTATATCCCTTTGCCGCTGCAACAGCAGCAAGACCGATTCCGGTATTTCCGCTGGTAGGTTCAATAATGGTTGCTCCTTCTTTCAACAAACCTTTCTTTTCCGCATCCTCAATCATTGCTAATGCAATACGGTCTTTTACGGAACCTGCCGGATTAAGATATTCCAATTTTGCAAGAATGGTGGAATCTGTTATGCCCGCTTTCTTTGCATACCCATTCAGTTTCAGAATCGGGGTTCCTCCGATTAACTCCAGTGCACTTTCTTTGATTTGACTCATAATGATTACCTCCATATCGTTTAATATTTGTTTGGCAGCTCTGCTGTCATCTTTTATCAATTTCATAAAAAAACAGCTGTCATATGCTTATGACAACTGCCGGCTTTGCACTTAGTAAGCCAGATAAATCATGCATATGAAAAGCAAACCATATTCATATATACAGTCTGACAGCAACAGCAACACACATCTTTTCTAACTTTATTCACCACTATATCTCTTGCTTTCATATGATCTGCCCCTTTCTAATTCCTATTTTTCTAATAGGTTTTATATGTTTTGTTCTATGTTTCACATTATACTTTTACAGCTCTCTCTTGTCAACAGATTTTTCTGCTGAAAGCAATAGATTATTCCTTTCACATATGATAGGAATTACCTATATTAAATCTTTCCGTATGTAATGAGACTTACATATATCTAAAAATATTCATGAAGTTTCGTACATTCTGTAACTTCCGGATGAAAAGAAACTCCAATCTGGTTATGATGTTTTACCCCTACAATATTTCCATCCACCCTTGCAATAATTTCTGTATCTGCTCCTGCACTTTCTACAAAAGGGGCACGGATAAATGCCATAGGGATTTTGCCCACTCCGGTTACTTCTTCTTCCGTATAAAAACTGCCAAGCTGCCTTCCGTAAGCATTACGTCTTACTGTAACCGGAAGAGTTCCAAAATAAGTATTTTCATCATTGGAGATCTTTCCTGCCAGAAGAATCAGTCCGGCACAGGTTCCCAGTACCGGAAGTCCTTCTTTTATTTTTCTCTCCAATGTATCAAATAAGTCTAGTTCTTTTAACAGTTTTCCCATAACCGTGCTTTCCCCACCCGGCAGGATCAAACCGTCAAATTCCTGTTCCAAATCTTTTTTCTGCCGTATTTCAAAACTCTGTGTGCCTAACAGGGAGAGCATTTTTTCATGCTCTATAAATGCTCCCTGTACAGACAATACCGCTATTTTCATTTTCTATTTTCCCCTTTCAGCCATGAGAATTCTTTTTTCCTTTAGATAGTTATAGGTTTTAACAATATATAAAAAGCAGCCGGAAAGCTGCTTCCTTTTTCGCCTTTATATGTCTGTCAATTTCAGAGCAAAAATAATTATTGTTTCATTTTAACAAAAATCAAAAATAGAGTGTTTCATTCATGCTCCCTGTCCGATATCCCATCAAATCCATAGTGATATAGGAAAATCCATAGATTTTGAACTCTTCTATAATTCTATTTCTAGTTCCAGTTGCCATAAGCTTTCCAAACTCTTCCGGCTCAATTTCAATCCTTGCCATCCTGTCATGAATGCGCACCCGAACTTGATGGAATCCCATATCCAGTAGAAGCTGCTCTGCTTTATCCACCATACCCAGTTTTTCTTCTGTAATTGTTTCTCCATACACAAAACGTGAGGAAAGACATGCGAAAGATTGTTTCTCCCACGTCGGCAGTTCCAGATATTTTGACAATGCCCGGATATCCGCTTTTGTTAAATGGCATTCCCTTAACGGGCTCTTAATTCCAAGTTCTGCCACTGCTAAAAGCCCCGGTCGATAATCACCGTTATCGTCCAGATTAGAGCCTTCCACTATATTTTCCATCTGGTTTTCATCGGCAATCACTTGAATTTTTTCAGATAGTTCTTTTTTGCAAAGATAACAGCGGTTCTTTGGATTCCTGGCAAACCCTTCAATATTTAATTCTTCTGACTCGCACACAAAATGCCTGATCCCTTCTTTTTCACAAAACGCTGCTGCCTCATTTAATTCCCTTTTCGGAAAAGAACAGGATTTCGCTGTCACTGCAATTACTTTATCCTCCAGTGTATCAACGGCAACCTTCAATAAAAAAGTGGAGTCTACACCACTGGAAAAAGCCACTGCTACGGAATGCAGTTCCTTTAAATAGCTTCTTAAATGTTCTAATTTCTCCATCTGTTCTCTAGTAATCTGTTCCATATCAAAATCTCCAATCTTAAATATGTAATAACAACATATGAAGTGCTATAATAAAGTTGTAACAGGAGTGGTTAATAAGATATAATAACATTACAAAGAAAAGAGGTACTTATTATGCCGCGAAGTTACACACCTGAATTAAAAAAGAAAATTGTCCGCCTCCATTTAGAAGAAGGA
>JAGASC010000017.1 GCA_017621905.1 Roseburia sp. | reverse complement strand
ATCAGTGTCTCAAAGCCCTCTTTTAAGTAAATATCTTCGCCGGTACATACCGGTATGGCAGTACTGTTTTTCAGACGGACATACTGATCAGTGTACATCCATGGCACCATGTCCTCCATCCAGGCAAGATTGTAAGGTTCCATTCGCTTTGCAAAACGGATGCAGTCCTCCACGCAGACGTGGCCAAAGTGGTCGATTGCCAGCGGCACTTCATAACCGATTACCTCACGCACTTCTTTTACATAATTTTCTAAATAATCAAGCCCCTTTTCTGTGATATGGATTCCGGTAAAAGGATGGGCAGTCGTTATGATATCGTAGCTTTTCTGATGTTTTACCATATCTGCGGTGACGCTTCCCCCCTGCACATTTAAAATATGGGCCGCATAAGTTTTCATATCATCAAGAAAACCCAGCGGTGCATTCAGCGTTCCCGGCTCGTCCAGTAAAAGTCCGATTCCCAGGTCCATTTTCAGGAAAGTAAAGCCCATTTCCATGCGCTTCTTCAATGCAAGACCCATATCATGTCCTGTGTGTTTTCCATCCACGTCTGTATCGCAATACACGCGAATTTTGTCACGAAATTTTCCGCCTAACAGCTGATACACCGGCACGCCATAGGCCTTGCCGGCCAAATCCCACAAAGCAATTTCAATCCCGGATACCCCGCCGCCTTGTCTGGACGGCCCGCCGAACTGCTTGATTTTGTGGAAAATTTTATCCACATTACAAGGATTTTCACCGAGTATACGGCTCTTTAACATCAGTGCATAGGTTTTGCTGGATGCGTCACGCACCTCACCGTAGCCGCAGATTCCCTGGTTCGTCATAATCTTAATCAGTGTACACCGCTTGGGCGCCCCATCGATATCTACGAAACGCATATCGGTAATCCGCAAATCAGATGGACTGGAACATGTGTTAATACTCATAACTGTTTCTCCTTTTTTCATTCATTACCATAGAAAGCCGGCAAAGCTTGCTTTCTATGGTTGACTTCAAAAATATATTTTGTTACTATGTGTTTATATATTAAGACCTTTTCCTTATTATTTCATCAACTATGTTATGACATTTGCAAACTATATTTCGATATTTTAGGAGAAAAATGAAACCTGCAAAAATAAATGAAATTGGAAATATCATAGATAAGAATGGATGCCAGGTACTAAGAATGTGGCGTGTTGACGTACCGTCCGGCAAACGCCCTCTCCAGCACCACCAGCATTTTAATTTTGAAATTATGTACGTAAACTCCGGTTCCGGCACCTACAGCACAACGCATGGAGACTATCCTATTTTGCCGGGTGATATGTTTATTTTTTCCAGTAATGAATTTCACTGTATTACAAATATCGAAAATAGTGGATTAACAATCACTAATTTACACTTTAATCCTCAATTCGTCTGGAACAGTACACCGGACATCAACACTAAAGTCAATTTTAATTTTTGTTTTTCGCATCATCCGGACTTTCCCAATCGTATCTTTTCCGCTGATGCCAATGACCTCTCCGCTTTTTTTCTTCAAATACAGCAGGAATTGTTCCACAGGGATGTGGAGCATTACTTATCCATAAAATCTCTGCTATACTTACTATTGGTAAATTTAGTTCGCAAACACCACTATCTGGATGACCAGACCCGTATGAGCCGTGAGCAACTATATAGTATTCAACATACTTTACGCTATATCGATGAACATTTTTCCGAAAAAATAACCCTGCAGGAGTTGTCTTCTCTTGCAGGGCTTACGCCAACGTATTTTTCTACTCTTTTTAAACAGGTGGTCGGCATTCCACTCTGGAACTATATCAGCTCCAAGCGGATTGATAAGGCGATCCGTCTCATTACTTCCGAAGGTTCAAAAGAAAACATGATAGATATCGCCGTAGAATGTGGTTTTAATAATACAGCAAATTTTAATAAGACCTTCAAAAAGTTCACAGGCATGACACCGCGTGACTATAAAAATGATGGTTATGCAGAAATCAGCTGACTCTGCAGTTTGTTTGTCTCCGTTTCATTGCAATACTTTTTAGAATCCGCAATTTTCCGGTTTTTATTTTCCCAGTGACCAGAGCTGCTTGATCTGCTTTTTGATTTGGTCAAAGGACCAGGATTGCTTGCTTCTTGACACGCAATTGGGATCGTTGACTAAAAAGCCTTCTTCATCGTAACCGTAGATGACAATGAAATGGCCCGCCGCTGTAAAATCCCCATGGCGCATAGCACAGATAATGATATGACCATCGTCTAATTCCTGCCTCATGATATCTCCGCTGATTCCGGGCTTGTTTATTGCAATGCCATACTCTGTCGGCACCTCTTCCATGAATGCCCACAGGGTGCCGGTCCCATACATATAGTAGCCGTTATCCATGGCGTATGCTGCAAGCCTGTCCGGTGTCAGGCTCTCATCACCGGTCAGGTAATAAAGGGCCATAGAAAGTGCTGTGGGACCGCAGCCTGCCAGACCGACATAGCTGTCATCACCGTAAGATGCATAACCCCATCGAGGGTCCCACTGAAGAAACAGAGGGTACTCCATGCTTTTTTCTTCCTCAGTCAGACTGGCATAGGATGTTCCATTATCCGTCCAATCGTCTGTGCCGTTCTTTTTTTGTTCTATGTATCCTAACACGAAATCTGTCATCTCCGGGTTGGCAGCCAGTGCTTCCAGCATGTTTTCCGGACAGAGACTTCTATCTTCGTAAATTTCTGCTATTTTTTCATTGGTTTCCGATAATTCCAAAAGTTTTTCATTTATCTCGCGGGAGTTTCGTTTTACGGGAGCCTCTATCTCGCCCACTTCGCACTGGCTGGCATAAGATGTAATGTTCTGGCTGCCACCGTTCCCAACCACGTCTTTTGAATTTGCAGTGGCTTCTGCCTGCATATCCGCTCCAGTCTGTGCATGCGCTCCATTCTGTGCGTCCTGTCCGGTCTGTACATCTTGTCCACTCTGTGCATCTTCTCCACTCTGCGCATCTTCTCCACTCTGTAAATCCTGTTCATTCTGTACCGCTTGCTGCACCTGCCCGACTTCACTGGATTCCTCGGCGTATACAGAACCATTTATGTTTCGAACCAGAGTTACAATACCTGACACCAATATTACCGTGAAAGCTAAAAATACCACCTGACAAATGAGGAAAAATCGTTGTTTTCTCTTTTTCTGTTTTCGCTTTATTTCTCGACGCCGTGCATCTGCCCGGCTCCTTGCTACGGATTGACCAGCACTGTTCATGCTTCTGCTGTTCTGCTGTACCATCTGTACATATTGCATCCTCAGTTCTTCCTGTTCTTTCTCCAGGAAATTGTCTTTTGTCGCTGAGCGATTGCCTTTTGTCGCTGAGCGATTGCCTTTTATCGCTGAGCGATTGCCTTTTATCGCTCTGTCGCCTCTCTTCTGTGTCGAATTTGCCATACCCCGTTTTTCTTCTCCCATCGTCTCTTTGATTTTCTATGATTCACAGAACTTTATACCGTTCCCAAGCAGTCTCGCGAATGATTACATTATAACAGAAAAATCTTTAAAACTTAATTAATTTTTTCTTTGAGGTTATTTAACTTTCTCTGTAGGCAGATCACTGTCTCCCTTCTTAAATATCCGGCACGGCATCTCATTTTCATGTGCGGCATTCTCCGCAAGTTCTTATAGAACTCTTTTTGAATTGGAATTTTTGCGAGCAGGAGCTTTTGCGTTAGAATTTCTTGAGTTGAAACTTTTTTGATGGTACAGAAAGCTTAAAATATTGAAAAAACCTATTTTTCAATCCATTTTGGGCATATACAAAAAAATTATTCTCTATGCCAAAAAATAGCCTAAAGTAGTAGAAAAAATCATTTTTAATAGGCCATTTTGGGCATATACAAAAAAAATTATTCTCTATGCCCAAAAAATAGCCTAAAGTAGTTGAAAAAATCATTT
>JAGASC010000236.1 GCA_017621905.1 Roseburia sp. | reverse complement strand
GCACCGATTAAAATTGCTGTAAGTTTTTTGCTCATAGTTTCCTCCGTAATTTGTGTGTAATTTGTCCGCCGCCAGAGGCGATTGAAACGGAATAGTTACTTTCACTGTGTATATCCGTATCATATCATGGACTAAAATAGAAAAACAGATAATAATAGTTCAATAATATTAGATTTTAGGTCAAGATCTGAGGCGAGCAAAAAAGATAAGAAAAACGTAATGATTTGAAAGCATTGCAATATAAATAAAGAGAAATGAATTGCAGGGAAAAATACATGAACTATCTTTGGGCAGGTATGATATTAATTGGTGTGGTGTTCGCAGCATTTACCGGGCGGCTTCCGGAGGTGGCAAATGCAGCGTTAGATTCGGCGAAGGAAGCGGTGACACTGTGCATTACGATGACAGGTGTTATGTCCTTTTGGGTGGGGCTGATGAAAATTGCAGAAAAATCCGGTATTATTGCAGGGCTCTCCCGCAGACTCCGGCCCGTCCTGCGGTTTCTTTTTCCGGGAATTCCTGAGGGGCATGTGGCGAATGAGTACATTGCCACCAACATCATTGCAAATGTGTTTGGGCTTGGCTGGGCAGCCACACCTGCTGGGCTTAGGGCCATGGAGGCATTGCAGGAATTGAATTTGCAGGAATGTGAGCGTAACGGTATCACAAAACGCCGGGCACCGGATATTGCCACGGAAGAAATGTGTAATTTTTTAATTGTAAATATCTCGTCCTTACAGCTGATTTCGGTAAATATTATTGCTTACCGGAGCCAGTATGGCAGTGTAAATCCCACGGCAATCGTTGGGCCGGGAATTGTGGCAACCATTTGCAGCACTGTGGCAGCAATTATATTTTGTAAGGTAATGAGTAGAAAACAAAGCGCATCTTCTTGATACGAAAAGTGTTTGCCCAAAAGGAATTGGTATATAACAAGGCTTGCCTGCATAGAATGTGCAAACAGATTTTGCAGGTGCTGCGTCATGAAACTTATGCTTTTTCTGTCTGATGTGACGATTCCATTGCTCATTTTCTGCATTATAGGCTATGGGCTTTTAAACAAGCAAAATATTTACGAAGAATTTATTGAGGGGGCCAAAGACGGATTTCACACGGTAATCGGCATTATGCCCACGTTGATTGGTCTTATGGTAGCGGTAGGAATACTGCGAGCCTCAGGCTTTCTGGATTTTTTTTCCTCTCTTTGTGGGATGTTTACAGAGAAAATCGGGTTTCCGTCAGAAATGCTGCCCATAACGATTGTAAAAATGTTTTCCTCTTCCGCGGCCACGGGCTTGCTGTTGGATATTTTTAAAGAGCACGGGGCAGATTCGCTTTTGGGGAAAATGGCGTCCGTTATGATGAGCAGTACAGAAACGATTTTTTATACCATGTCCGTTTACTTCATGGCGGCTAAAATCAAGAAAAGCCGTTATACACTGGCGGGGGCGCTGCTGTCAACTGTGGTGGGGACAGCGGCCAGTGTATGGCTGGCAAAATATATGTAGTACAAAAGAAAATGAAAGAAAATGGGGCATATCGTTTAGAATTGGATTGCAATATTTTTTGGCGTGGAATATAATAAAAAACTGGAAGAAAAATACAGGTGGAGGATAAAATGATTTTTGAGAATATACTGGAAGCCATGGGAAATACGCCGTTGATTCGTCTGAACCATATGGCTGAGAAAGACGGCGCACAGATACTGGTAAAATTTGAAGGACTTAACGTTGGTGGTTCTATCAAGACCAGAACCGCATATAATATGATCAGAGAGGCCGAAAAGCAGGGCCTGATCAAAGAGGACACTATCATCGTGGAGCCGACCAGCGGCAACCAGGGCATTGGTCTTGCGTTGGTGGGAGCCGTGCGGGGATACAAAACCCGTATCATCATGCCGGATTCCGTCAGCGAGGAGCGCCGCAAGCTGGTACAGCATTATGGCGCAGAAGTCATTTTGATTCATGATGCCGGAAATATCGGAGCCTGCATTGAGGAGTGTCTGCAGACTGCCCTTCGCATGGCAAAAGAAGACCCAAGAGTTTTCGTGCCGCAGCAGTTTGAGAACCCGGCCAATCCGGCCATTCACAGAAGCCAGACCGGATTGGAAATTTTAGCGCAGGTGGATGGACCAATTCACGGATTTTGTTCCGGTATCGGAACCGGCGGCACCATTACCGGAATTGGTGAGGTGTTAAAGGAGAAGAATCCGGACATGGAAATCTGGGCAGTGGAGCCGGAACACGCAGCGATTCTTTCCGGTGGTTCGATCGGAACCCACGTGCAGATGGGCATTGGCGACGGTGTGATACCGGAGATTTTGAATCAGCAGATTTATAATGATGTCTGCATTATTACAGATGAGGAAGCGATTCAGACCTCAAAAGATTTGGCATCCAAAGAGGGAATCATGTGCGGTATCTCCAGTGGAACCAACGTGGCAGCAGCAATCAAGCTGGCAAGAAAGCTGGGGACTGGCAAGACGGTTGTTACGGTATTGCCGGATACGGCAGAGCGATATTTTTCTACACCGTTATTTGAAAACGATAAATAACCTTAGCGGAATCTTGTCGGGGCAATTTCGCAGAAGTGTTTGACAAGAGGATAAGAAAGGACTATAATACGTTATGTAAACAAGCAGAACGCATTTTATTTGATACAGAGCGTTTTGCATATATCGCGGGATGGAGCAGTCTGGAAGCTCGTCGGGCTCATAACCCGAAGGTCATAGGTTCAAATCCTATTCCCGCAATTAAAAAACCTGTCAGAATCATTTGATTTTGGCAGGTTTTTTCTACCCTATTTGTAGGATATTTTTTGTACACGCAGCATATCTTTTTTACGTATAGGATATCCTTGCTAAGCGACTTATATTGTTACAGTCTTGCTGTTCCTGTCAGCTTTTACTTTATGAACAAGAACACAAATCAATATAGTAATGACCATATCCGGCAAGGTGTTTCCCACGATAATATCCACCCGCATCAAAAGCCGGTATATGATAAAACCGGCCAGCCAGATGATCAGGTTAGAAATATCAAAGTTCTGCTTGCCGGAATCTTTCTTTAAAAGAAAGAAGTCTGCAATCTGAATGGCGATCATCGGGGCAAATACGGAACCGATGAAATACAGAAAATCCGTAATATTTTCCATAGG
>JAGASC010000235.1 GCA_017621905.1 Roseburia sp. | reverse complement strand
GATACGGGACACGGAAGGGAGCCTGGTGGAGACACTTCAATATGAGACAGACGAAGGAATCTGCAGTGAAGAAACCTCAGCAACCATGCGATATCTGCTGCAGCGGGTCGTTGACGAGGGCGGCGGGAAAAATGCCAAAATCGAGGGCTACGCCATTGGCGGCAAAACGGCAACCTCCCAGACCCTGCCCAGAAGTGAAAACCGGTACATTTCCGCGTTCTTAGGTTTTGCGCCGGCAGACGACCCTAAGGTACTGGTACTCGTCATCATCAATAATCCGCAGGGCGTTTATTATGGAGGAACCATTGCTGCACCGGTCTGCAAAGAAATTATGGAAAACATTTTGCCTTACCTTGATAAATGAAAAAAAATGACGTATACTATTGTGTTGTTAAAAAGGTGCAACTGTGAAGGTATTGAATAGTTACAAAACAGTTACAAAAAAGTACAAGAGGTGTGAGTTATGACGTATGAAATAGTAATTCCTGTTATAGTGGCATTTGCCATTAGCGCGGTTTTGGGACCAATCGTAATTCCTTTTCTAAGAAAACTGAAAATTGGTCAGACAGAGCGGAAAGAGTTGGAATCCCATTTAAAAAAGAACGGGACGCCCACCATGGGCGGGTTGATGATATTGGCCAGTATCATTATTACCTCCCTGTTTTATGTGAAAGACTATCCGAAAATCATACCAATCCTGTTTATGACGGTGGGATTTGGTATCATCGGTTTTTTGGATGACTATTTAAAAGTAGTGCTGCGCCGTTCCGACGGTCTGCTTCCCTGGCAGAAGATGCTTTGCCAGTTCGTGGTGACAACGGTTTTTGCAGTCTATATGGTACGCTATTCGGAGGTATCCCTTTCCATGCTGATTCCGTTTTCCGGTGGAAAATATCTGGATTTGGGATGGCTGGCCATTCCAATTTTATACTTAGCGGTCATTGGCACGGTCAACGGGACCAACTTTACGGATGGTCTGGACGGTCTGGCTTCCAGCGTGACGGTTATGGTAGCCACATTCTTTTCCGTGGCAGCTATTGGAACCGGGGCCGGGATTTCACCGATTACCTGTGCGGTGGTGGGAGGCCTTCTCGGGTTCCTGCTGTTTAACGTGTATCCTGCCAGTGTGTTCATGGGAGACACCGGTTCCCTTGCTTTGGGCGGATTTGTGGTGTCGACTGCATATATGCTGCAGATGCCGCTTTTTATACCGATTGTGGGATTGATTTATCTGGTGGAAGTACTCTCTGTTATGATACAGGTGACTTACTTTAAAAAGACCGGCGGTAAGCGGATATTCCGTATGGCTCCGATTCACCATCATTTTGAACTTGGTGGATGGTCCGAGACACGGGTGGTGGCAGTATTTTCCATTACCACTGCGATACTTTGTATGATAGCATTATTAGCAATGTAGATTTTTGATGTCGCACCGAAAATTGTCTGAGGTATGTATTTTGGTGGGAAATGAAAATATAGGTGTAATTGTATTTCATTTTGCATGGAAAATTGTTAGATAGATGCAAGTTTGCATGTAATCGGGAAGGAAGGAAAAAAATGAATTTGACAGGAAAAAGAGTTCTGGTCGTGGGTTCCGGCATCAGTGGGATTGCAGCCACAGAGCTTTTAAAGAAAAAAGGCATTGAGACAGTACTCTTTGACGGAAATAAGAATTTAGATGTGGAGGCATTAAAGCAGAAGGCGCCGGTATTTTCCGATGTGGAGATTTTACTGGGAGAGCTTGAGGAAGCGGATATGGACCGGATGGACCTTGTGGTATTAAGCCCGGGCGTGCCCACGGATATTCCTATGGTAAATGCTCTGCGGGAGAAAGGCATTCCCATCTGGGGCGAGATTGAACTTGCCTACCACTTTGCGAAGGGAAGAATCGTTGCCATTACCGGAACGAACGGAAAGACGACCACAACAGCGCTGACCGGCGAGATTATGGCAAATTATTTCGACGATGTGAAGGTGGTCGGGAATATTGGAATTCCCTATACTTCCGTAGCCGCACAGACTACAGAGGAGACAGTGACGGTTGCGGAAATCAGCAGCTTTCAGTTAGAGACAACACATGCATTTAAGCCGGAGGTTTCTGCAATTTTAAATATTACGCCGGATCACCTGAATCGGCATCATACCATGGAATGTTACATTGAGACCAAGGAGAGCATTACCAAAAACCAGGATGAAACCAATACCTGTGTATTGAATTATGAGGATGAGGTACTGCGGAATTTTGGTGAGAAGGCCCATACGAATGTGCTGTTTTTCAGTAGCAAACGGAAGCTGGAACGAGGGCTGTACTTAGATGGAGAGGATATTTATTACGCCGACAGCGAAGCAACCATGTCTGGCGATGAAGAAAACGTAAGAGTGAAAGTGATAAATGTAAATGAACTCAACATTCTGGGACGTCACAATTATGAAAATGTGATGGCGGCCACCGGAATGGCATTGAAAATGGGCGTGCCACTGGATAAAATTGTGGAAACCTTAAAGCGCTTTCAGGCGGTGGAGCACCGGATTGAGTATGTCACAGAAAAACGTGGTGTGAAGTTCTATAACGACTCCAAGGGAACCAATCCGGACGCTGCAATTCAGGGAATCCGTGCCATGAACCGTCCGACTCTGCTCATTGGCGGAGGCTATGACAAAGAGTCTGAATATGATGAATGGATTGAAAGCTTTGACGGCAAAGTGAAAAAACTGGTCCTCATCGGACAGACAAAGGAGAAGATTGCAGATTGTGCAAAACAGCATGGATTTACAGATGTGGTTCTCTGCGATACCTTTGAGGAGGCAATTGATGTCTGTTATGAGAATGCCGTAGAGGGAGATGCAGTTTTACTTTCACCGGCCTGCGCAAGCTGGGGAATGTTTAAAAATTATGAAGAGCGCGGCCGTATTTTTAAGGAATATGTGCACGGGTTGAAAGAATAATAGGAGAATGCAAATGGTCAGAGGACAGGAGAGAGAAAAGAAACAGAAACCAATTCGATATTTTGATTACAGCCTGTTATTTCTGATTATCTTTTTACTTTGTTTCGGGCTGATCATGCTCTACAGCACCAGCTCCTATTACGGTTCCACCCGTTTTGGAGATGCCGCCTATTATGTAAAAAGACAGTTGTTTGCCACAGGGCTCGGTGTGGTGGCTATGATTGTCATATCAAGAATCCCCTACCGGTTCTGGATGAACTTAAGTTTACTGGCTTATCTGGGAGCATTGGTACTTTGTACGGCAGTTATTTTTGTCGGAAGAGAGGCAAAGGGGCAGTCGAGATGGCTGCAGATTGGACCACTTTCTTTCCAGCCTTCTGAGTTTGCCAAGCTGGCGGTAATTCTTTTTCTCGCAACGATTATCTACAAGACGCCGAAGCGGATGGGAGAGTTCAAAAGCCTAATAAAGGTCATGATCATGGTTCTGCCGGTGGTGGGAGTGATTGCCTATAACAACTTAAGTACGGCAATCATTATTCTTGGAATTACGGTATGTATGCTGTTTGTGGCAAGTCCGAAGTACTCACATTTTGTAATTGTAGCGCTGGCGGTGGTGGCAGTGGGAGCCATATTTATCCTGGCGGCCGGTTCTGATGGTTACCGTGTGGAGCGTATCGCCATATGGCTGGATCCGGAATCCCATGATAAGGGTTATCAGACTTTGCAGGGACTTTATGCCATTGGTTCCGGAGGACTTTTTGGCAAGGGTCTGGGTGAGAGTATGCAGAAGCTGGGATTTATCCCGGAGGCGCAGAACGATATGATTTTTACCGTAATCTGTGAGGAAGTGGGACTTTTCGGAGCGGTGGGTCTGATACTTTTGTATCTGCTCATGATCTGGCGGTTCATGGTGATTGCCAACAACGCATCGGATTTGTATGGAGCACTGATCGTGGTGGGCGTTATGGCACATATTTCGATTCAGGTGGTGTTAAATATTGCGGTCGTGACCAATACGATTCCAAACACCGGAATTTCGCTGCCGTTCATCAGCTATGGAGGAACCTCCATTTTGTTTTTACTTTCGGAAATGGGGCTGGCACTGTCTGTGTCAAGGGGAATAAAATTAGAGATATGATTAGAGAACAGAGAAAAAGAAAAAAACGTCGCAGAGTCGGTCTGCTTATTTTCTTCACATTCGTTTTAATGATTGCAGCTGCGGTCTTTGTCGTATTAAATGTGTATACGGTGGAAACCGTGGTGGTGGAGGGAAATGAGCTTTATTCCGATGAGCAGATCAAAAGTCTTGTCCTAAACGATGAGTATTCCTGGAATTCTTTGTATGTGGATTTGAAATACCGCATTCGGGATATCGGCGATGTACCTTTTGTGGATACCATGGAGATTTCCCTGGATGATCCCCATACGGTGCGCATCGTGGTCTATGAAAAAGGAATTCTCGGAAGCTTTTATATTGACACCATTGGGCAGAATGCTTATTTTGATAAGGATGGCTTCGTGGTGGAGACCACAGAAGATGTGATTGAAGACGTACCGAAAATCACCGGAATTTCCTGCAATGAGGTTGTACTGTACGAAAAACTGCCGCTGGAGGATGAGGATCTGTTGTCTAAGCTTTTGGCATTGACACAGATGCTGAATAAATACAGTCTGCTTCCACAGGAGATTCATTACGATGAGAATCTTCGGCCCACACTCACCTATAATGAAATTTTGGTTGAAGTAGGGTCGGATGATTATCTTTCGCAGAAGGTGGTGAGGTTGTCGACGATACTTCCGCAGCTTGCAGGAATGTCCGGAACATTGCATCTGGAAAATTGGACACCGGACACGACAGATATTATTTTTGACAGAGCGTCTTGAAAAATATAGATTTTTTATATTTTTTTGAAAAATTAGTTGATTAATTGTAAGAAAAATTATATTATAAAATATATGGGTCTAAAGAAACTGTTTACGTGTTTTTTGACCCGATGATAGTTGTTAATTATGTAAAGCAATAGAAAATATTTTGTGAATGGTCTATTGCGTAAATAAAAGCATAGAGGGATGGGGCATATGCTCTTGGCATCCGAGAAATATGGGAGAGAATGAAGGAGGTACGACCTTGCTGGAGATTATGACAACAGAAGCAGATACCAGTGCAAAAATCATTGTGATTGGAGTAGGAGGAGCTGGTAATAACGCTGTAAATAGAATGATTGATGAGAATATTGGCGGTGTGGAATTTATCGGAGTGAATACCGATAAGCAGGCACTGACCCTTTGTAAAGCACCGACCCTGATTCAGATTGGTGAGAAGCTGACCAAAGGACTTGGAGCAGGAGCCCAGCCTGAGATTGGACAGAAAGCCGCAGAGGAGAGCGTGGAAGAACTTTCCAATGCAGTAAAAGGTGCAGATATGGTATTTGTTACCTGTGGTATGGGTGGCGGTACCGGTACCGGAGCAGCTCCGGTGGTTGCCAAAATTGCGAAAGAGCAGGGCATTCTTACAGTTGGCGTTGTGACCAAACCATTTAAATTTGAAGCAAAACAGCGTATGACCAATGCACTGAACGGTATCGAGCGTTTGAAGGAGAACGTGGATACCTTGATTGTGATACCAAATGATAAATTGCTTGAGATTGTGGACAGGCGTACTACTATGCCGGATGCCTTAAAGAAGGCGGATGAAGTGTTGCAGCAGGCAGTGCAGGGAATTACAGATCTCATTAATCTCCCGGCATTAATCAACCTTGACTTTGCGGATGTTTCTACCGTTATGAAGGACAAGGGTCTGGCACATATCGGAATCGGAAGTGCCAAGGGAGATGATAAGGCCATTGAAGCTGTGAAGCTTGCAGTTGCAAGCCCGCTGCTTGAGACCACCATTAATGGTGCATCCCATGTAATTATCAATATTTCCGGAGATATCTCCCTGATGGATGCCAACGATGCAGCAAGCTACGTACAGGATCTTGCCGGAGAGAATGCAAATATTATCTTCGGTGCAAAATATGATGAGTCTATGGTGGATTCTGCGACAATCACGGTTATCGCT
>JAGASC010000234.1 GCA_017621905.1 Roseburia sp. | reverse complement strand
TGTAGTGTCCCTTTTCTAGAAAATGCTACGTCCCCAAATTTTGAAATCTTTAGCTCCGTCTGATATGCTGATGTGTAAACAAATGATCCTGGCAATATTCATAATTGCCCTCACACTTCGAGCAGAACCGGAACTCCAGCGTCGGGTCATCCAGCTCTGTTCTGCCACAGATGGCACATTTATGCTTCGTGACCCCGGCTCCCGGCCTTGGCCCCCGCATCTGCGCCTTAAACTGCTGTCTTCTGCGCACCTCATGAGGCGAATATCGCTTAAAATCCTTCGTTGACAGGAAAAAGATAATAAAATTCAACAGCGACATAAAAATCGCCACCTTTCCTGCCCAGCCGGAGGTAAAGAACTGAATCACCGTCATCACTCCGTACACCACTGCCATCCACTTCATCTTAATCGGGATGATAAACATAATGTAAAGCTGCAAATTCGGATACATCACCGCAAAAGCCAGGAAAATCGACATATAAATATAATTCGTAGAAAAACCGCTGGCTATGGAGTAAGAAAGCACCTCCGCCCCAACACTGCTACCGTTCGTCAGCGTCATGATGCCATAAAGGATAAATGCACCAAGTACCGTAAAAATCATTCCACCGAAAATATATACATTAAATCGGAATGTCCCCCAGTTCCGCTCCAGCGCTGTTCCCAGCTGATAATACAGCAATGCAAAAAACAGTAAATCGATCATACTGCTGCTGGTAGGCATAAAAATCCAGGTAATCAACCGCCAGACCTGTCCGTGCAAAATATGATAGGGGCTTAGCATCATATACAACGCCGTGCTGGGCGAAATCTGCGTCAACACAAAACCGATGGTGTACGCACCGATCAGCCAGATCATCAAATTGGGAATCGAAAACCTTCCTATTTTCCGTTCTAATTTATTTAACCAGTTCATAAATATGAAACCAATCCTTTCCGCATTGATAAGTATCCGTTCCTAACCGGCCGTGGATATGACCGTTAACACGAACAAATACTATTTTTTAAAGTATAGCCATCCATGAAATCTTTGTCAATGACAGCACGCCGTATTCATAAAAAGTTTATATTTTTTCACAGATTGGCGATTGTCTTTTGGAATTTCCTGGCGTATAATGTAAAATGTTCGGTCTCATCAGGCCAGCATAATAAATATGAAGAAACTCATTCATTTTCTACCTTTTCAGAATGATACAACATCCATTACAGACATCATGGAGGTTACATATGGAAAATCAGACACTACATAAATTAGGAATCGACATCGGTTCCACCACTGTCAAAGTGGCCATACTGGATGAACAGGACAATCTGCTTTTCTCCGACTACGAGCGTCACTTTGCCAACATCCGGGAAACCTTAGCAGCCCTGGTACAAAAGGCTTTTGACTGCTTAGGCGACCTTAAAATCGCGCCCATGATTACCGGCTCCGGTGGACTGACCCTGGCAAAACATTTGGATATCCCCTTCGTTCAGGAAGTTATCTCCGTTTCCACCTCACTGCAGCACTACGCGCCCCAGACAGATGTTGCCATCGAGTTAGGCGGCGAGGACGCAAAAATCATTTATTTTGAAGGCGGCAACGTAGAGCAGCGTATGAACGGAATCTGCGCCGGCGGTACCGGCTCCTTCATCGACCAGATGGCATCCCTGATTCAGACCGATGCCTCCGGATTGAACGAATATGCAAAAAATTACAAGGCAATCTATCCCATTGCTGCCCGCTGCGGTGTATTCGCAAAATCAGACATTCAGCCGCTGATCAACGAAGGTGCTACCAGAGAAGACCTCTCTGCATCCATTTTCCAGGCGGTCGTCAATCAGACCATCAGCGGTCTTGCCTGTGGAAAACCGATTCGCGGTCATGTTGCCTTTTTGGGCGGCCCGCTTCATTTCTTATCTGAACTGAAAGCGGCATTCATCCGCACCTTAAATCTGGATGACGAGCACGCCATCACACCGGAAAATTCTCACCTTTTTGCAGCAATTGGCTCCGCATTGAATTACAAAGAGGACCATACAACTACACTCGCAGATTTGCGTGAGAAGTTACAATCCGATATACATATGGAGTTTGAAGTAGCCCGTCTGGACCCATTATTTAAAGACCAGGCAGATTACGATACCTTCCGCGCCCGCCACGACGGCCACAATGTAAAGACCGCAGACCTGGCCTCCTACGAGGGCAACTGCTATCTGGGTATTGATGCAGGCTCCACCACCACCAAAATTGCGCTGGTAGGAGAAGACGGTTCCCTGCTCTACTCCTTCTACAGCAACAACAACGGAAGCCCCCTGGCCACCGCCATCCGGTCCATCCAGGAAATCTATACCCTGCTTCCGGAAAAAGCAAAAATCGTACACTCCTGCTCCACCGGCTACGGCGAAGCCTTATTAAAAGCCGCCCTGATGTTAGACGATGGCGAAGTGGAAACCGTTGCTCACTACTATGCCGCCGCTTTCTTCAATCCAGAAGTAGACTGCATCTTAGACATCGGCGGACAGGACATGAAATGTATTAAAATTAAAAACCAGACCGTAGACAGCGTCCAGTTAAACGAGGCCTGCTCCTCCGGCTGCGGTTCTTTCATCGAGACTTTCGCGAAATCCCTAAACTATTCTGTACAGGATTTTGCAAAAGAAGCATTGTTTGCCAAAAACCCTATCGATCTGGGAACCCGCTGTACTGTATTTATGAATTCCAAGGTAAAGCAGGCACAGAAAGAAGGCGCATCCGTCGCAGATATTTCCGCCGGCCTGGCTTACTCCGTCATCAAAAATGCATTATTTAAGGTCATCAAGCTCTCCGATGCCAGCGAATTGGGTAAAAACGTTGTGGTACAAGGCGGTACCTTCTACAATGATGCCGTACTCCGCAGCTTTGAGAAAATTTCCGGCTGTGAATGTGTAAGACCCGACATCGCAGGAATCATGGGTGCTTTCGGCGCTGCTCTCATTGCAAAGGAGCGCCACGAAGCAGGTTATGAAACCACCATGCTCTCTATCGACGAGATCAACGCCCTGACCTTTGACACCAAGCTGGCTCGCTGCCAGGGCTGTACCAAACATTGTCTCCTTACCATCAACCGTTTCTCCGGAAATCGCCAGTACATTACCGGAAACCGCTGCGAGCGAGGCATTGGAAAAGAGAAAAATAAAGAAAATATCCCGAACCTCTTTGAATACAAAAATAACCGGCTCTTTGACTACACCCCACTGTCTCCCGAGGCGGCAACCAGAGGAACCGTAGGTATTCCAAGAGTTTTGAACATGTACGAAAACTATCCTTTCTGGGCTGTATTCTTTGAAAAATTAGGATTCCGTGTGGTATTATCCCCACAGTCCACCAGAAAGATTTACGAACTGGGTATTGAATCCATTCCAAGTGAATCCGAGTGCTATCCGGCAAAACTTGCCCACGGACATGTGTCCTGGCTGATTCACCAGAATGTGGACTTCATTTTCTATCCATGTATTCCTTACGAAAGAAATGAATTCCCGGATTCCAACAACCACTACAACTGCCCCATTGTCACCTCCTACCCGGAGAACATTAAAAACAACGTGGATGAGATTACCTCCGGACAAATGCGGTTTTTAAATCCGTTCATTTCTTTCGCCAGCGAAGATACTCTGTCCTCTGCCCTGATTCAAACCTTTGGCGGAGCAGATTTCAATATTCCGGAAACTGAACTCCGTGATGCGGTAAGCGAGGGCTGGAAAGAATTAGCGGTTGTCCGTATGGAGATGCAGAAAAAGGGCGAAGAGGTCTTAAAATATATGGAAGAAAACGGCAAGCGCGGTATTGTCTTGGCAGGACGCCCCTACCATGTGGACCCTGAAATCAACCACGGTATTCCGGAGCTGATCAACTCCTACGGTATTGCCGTGCTGACCGAGGATTCCGTTTCCCACTTACATCAGGTGGAGCGGCCGCTTATCGTTATGGATCAGTGGATGTACCACTCCAGACTGTACGCAGCTGCCAATTTTGTAAAGACCAGAGAAGATCTGGATTTGATCCAGCTCAACTCCTTCGGCTGCGGCTTAGACGCCGTGACCACGGATGCCGTCAGTGACATTCTGACCAAATCCGGCAAAATTTACACCTGCCTCAAAATTGATGAGGTCAACAATTTAGGTGCGGCCAGAATCCGTATCCGTTCCCTGCTCTCAGCCATCCGCGTGCGCGAGAAAAAGCAGAGAAAAAGAACCATTGTTCCGGCAAACTACAACCGCGTAATTTTTACAGAAGAAATGCGGAAAAATTATACGATCCTCTGCCCGCAGATGTCACCGATTCATTTCGACATCTTAGAGCCGGCATTCCGGACCGCAGGCTACAACATGGTGATACCGGATATTCCGGCCCGTACCTGCGTGGATGTGGGATTAAAATATGTAAATAATGATGCCTGCTACCCCTCCCTCATTGTGGTAGGTCAGCTGATGGCTGCCGTTATGTCCGGCAACTATGACATGACCCGCACAGCAGTTGTCATTACCCAGACCGGAGGCGGCTGCCGCGCCAGCAATTATATTGGATTCATCCGCCGTGCCTTAGAAAAAGCCGGTTATCCGGATGTTCCGGTTATTTCCTTAAACTTAAGCGGACTGGAGGCAAATCCGGGCTTTAAATTCACTCCTGCGCTGATTCAGCACGGACTTTATGCCTTAGAATTCGGCGATATTTTCCTGCGTTGTCTGTACCGCACCCGTCCTTACGAGGCTGTGCCGGGTTCTGCTGACAAACTGCATGAAAAATGGAAAAAGGAGACAATTGCCTTTGTTTCCCAAAAAGGTATGCTCTCCCACAGCAAATATAAAAAGATGTGCCGGGAAATCATTCGCGACTTTGACAACCTGCCACGCGTGGATGTGAAAAAACCGAGAGTCGGTATCGTAGGTGAGATTCTGGTAAAATTCCATCCGGCTGCAAACAACTATCTGGCAGATTTGCTGGAATCCGAAGGTGCTGAGGCTGTGGTACCGGATCTGACAGACTTCCTGCTCTATTGCTTCTACAATACGGGATTTAAAGCAGATCACCTGGGTATGAGCAAAAAATCCAAGCTGGTAGGACGCCTTGGTATTTGGTTCTTTGAGTGGTTAAGAGGTGCCGCCAGAGATGAGCTGGAAAAGAGTAAGCATTTTGATGCGCCTGCACATATCGATGATTTGGCGAAGTATGCAAAAGACATCGTATCCGAAGGTAATCAGACCGGTGAAGGCTGGTTTTTGACCGGAGAAATGTTAGAGCTGATTCACACCGGTACGCCGAACATTGTCTGTACGCAGCCTTTCGCCTGCCTGCCGAACCATGTCGTAGGAAAAGGTGTCATCAAAGAACTGCGCCACCGCTATCCGCAGTCCAATATCGTGGCAATCGATTACGACCCGGGTGCCAGTGAGGTAAACCAGCTGAACCGTATCAAGCTGATGCTCTCTACCGCAAATAAGAATTTACAAAAACTGTAATAAAATGAGAAAAGGTTGGAATGGCCCATCATAAAATATAGTGGCTATTCCAACCTTCCTATTTTCATATCATCACGTACTTAATAAACAGTATCTATCTAATCATTTTTTGCAATGAAATACATTTTAAGTGCAGCTGCCGCAACCATTGCGATACAGATTACCAGATGAAGTACCCAATTCGTACCAAGCTGGAAAGCTGCTTTTGAAAGGTAACCCCAAATTCCTACAAGACCACAGCCTAAAGGAATCAGGCCAATCAAAAGGTTGTCAGACATTGCTACACACAGGATAATTCCTGCAACAGTTGTCACTAAAACGATGATCGGCATCAGGATGATGCTATTGATACTGTAATCTCCTCCCACCTGTCCGGCAATGTACGATTCCAGAGCTGCATGATCCGTTGGGAACCATACATAGGACTGAATTGATGTGCTCATGCCGTCATACCTCCAGAAAGGCATAAAGTGCAAAATAAAAAGAACTGCCATAAGTGCGATACACACAATGTTACAAATTTTTGATTTTTTCATAGTTTTAATCTCCTTTTGTTGTTATAATTTTTTATCACCGTTTTCCAATGCTTTACGGTTCCTTTAATAGACAGAATAATGGCAAAAACTAAACTGAAACGAAACAAAAATATGCTTTTATAAACACTTCAGCATGCTTTTATGATTGCATAATATTTTTTATATTTTCGTAATAAAAAAGCCGGACAATATAGCATGAAAATGCTTTTGCCCAGCTTTTCGAAAGCCTTATGTCCAGATGTTCCGAAAATAGGAACGTCTCTGAAACACTCGTTATACATTCAAATATTTTGGAAGTTCTACCGTAAACGCCGTAGTCTGATTTTCACTCCAAACAGAAACATTCCCGCTATGGAGTTCAGCAACCCGTTTCACAAGTGCAAGTCCAATTCCATTTCCCTCCGCAGCGTGCGATTCGTCAGCCTGGTAAAATTTATTAAAAATACGCTTTTGCTGCTCCGGTGAAATCTCACTGCCGCTATTGAGAACAGTGATAGAAAACGTATCCGCATTTTCCCTCACACTGATCCCGACAATACCACCTTTCGGTGAAAACTTTATTGCATTATCAATCAGATTGACCCATACATGCTTTAGCATCTCCTCATTTGCCGAAATGGTGTACTCTCCGATATTCAAATCGAATTCCACCTCTTTTTTAGCCCACTTCGATTCCAGCATAAGAACACTGCTGCGAAGCTGTTCCGAGAGATTATACCTGGTAACATTGGTCAAGATAGTCTGACTTTCTACTTTTGTCATATTCAGTACATTGGTCGCCATGGCAGAAAGCCGAAGGGATTCCTCTTCAATAATATCCAGATATTCCAACCTCTGCTTTTCCGTCAGGTTCCCCCGTTTCAGAAGTTTGGCAAAACCGGCAATGGAAACAATAGGGGTTTTGAACTCATGAGAGAAATTATTGATAAAATCCGAACGGAGCATCTCTGTGCCCTCAAGTTCTTCCGCCATTTTATTAAAACTATTGGAAACCTCGTTAAATGTCGGATGTCTGCCAAGAGGCGCCCCAAAGGAAAGCCTTGTTTTAAAATCTCCCGATGCCAGCCGGTTCATCTTGTCAATGATCCTGTTTACATATTGCAGGGTCAGGCTGTTTAAAGATGCTATCACAATCACTCCGACCACCAGATTGCTCAGAGTCAGAAACGTAATGACATATTTCGGTTCCGGGTGTCCTTCCACTGTAATAGGAATAATATCCAGAGACACCAGAATGTTTACTGCAACCATAGAAATGATTCCGGTAATGAGCATCACCACAAAGACATATAATAAAACTGACAGCGTAAGTGCTCGTCTGTGCTTGCGTACTTCTTTTTTATTCATGCTTACCTCATTCCGCCCTGCGACGGTATTTCTCTCAATGCCTTACTGCCCTGTAACCGAGCCCTCTCACTGACTCTATTTCAAACTCCTTCCAACCTTCGAACCGCTTGCGCAATCTGCCCACATGTACCGTTACTGTTTCCCAACCCGTGTCGCTGTCCACGCCCCAGATTTCATCCATCAGCTGAATTCTGGTAAAAATCTGGCCGGGATAGGATAACAGCTTGTACAAAAGTAAAAATTCTTTCTGCGGCAGTTCCTGTGTTTCCCCATTTCTGCTTACGGTCATGGAATTATAGTCAAGAGTCACGTCGCCGATCACGATTTTCTGCTCATTTACAATCCTTGCACGACGGAGCAATGCTTTTATCCGCAGAAGCATCTCTTCCTCGTCGATGGGTTTTGTAATGTAGTCATCCGTGCCTACCAGGAAGCCTTTGCGCTTATCTTCCGGGAGCTGCTTTGCCGATACCATAAGGATTGGCAGGTTGTTATCGTTTTCTCTTAGTGTTTTTGTGAACTCGTAGCCGTCCATTTTGGGCATCATAATGTCAAGTACTACGAGATCGATATGCTCCCGCTCTAATACTTCCAGGGCATCTTCACCGTTATTTGCCGTGAATACTGTATAATTGGCAGACTCTAAAATTGCCTGTAACAGCATACGTGTATGTCTGTCGTCCTCTACAACCAGAATATGAAACATAAGAACCTCCCATTATTTTCATTTATGACTTTATCGCTGCAGACAGCATAGGATAACTTCATAAACTGAATCTAAACAACATTCTGCATTCTGTGTTCTTCTCTCGTCATTCTATATACTTCCTCATCCAGCTTCACACCATCATACCGCTCCCAGCTTTCTGCCAGATGTGTCACATACCGAAAACCCAGTTTTTCAATCACCCGCTTCGACTGCTCATTGAAATCAAAATGCGCCACTAAAAGTGTATCTATTCCGAATTCCTCAAACGCATACTGTATCGCCCGTTTTCCAGCCTCCGGCATCAGTCCCCGGCCCCAATACTCCTCGGAAAGCACATACCCCAGTTCCAAATCATAGGACAAATCCGCCTTATTTGACCGGTGCAATCCCAGCGATCCGATTACTTTGTGATTTTCCTTCAGCTCCAGCGCCCAGGTATCATCATCTTCCAAAAACATTTTTAAAATCTGTTTTGTTTCCTCCAGATTCTCATGTGGCTTCCACCCCGCCATTGGGCCAACTTTCGGTGTAGAAGCATAGGCAAACAAATCCTCTGCATCCTCCATGCGCCAGGGTCTTAATATCAGTCGCTCCGTCTCCAGCGGCTTCATTCTGGAAATGCCAAACATGTCTCTGCAGATTTTCTTTCCGGCTTCTGTGTGAAATATTTTCTGATATGTATGCGCAATGGCATCCTTATTCAGACCATCCTCATAGAAATTGACAAGGAAATCTGCTTCCACCAGAATCTGATAATCTATCCCATCGATCTGATCATAGGTGTGATGATGTCCCACCAGATAGCATACCCGTTCTGTCACAGACTGCTCAAATCCCAATGTTTCCAGCATCTCCTTTGCCAGTG
>JAGASC010000233.1 GCA_017621905.1 Roseburia sp. | reverse complement strand
TTGATTGCATTGTCAATCAGGTTGTATAACACTTGCTGGATTTTGCTCATATCTGCAGATACAAAAAGCTTGTCCCCTGTCAGGATCAGATTGAAGGAAATGTGCTTTGGTTTGCAGATACCTTCAAAGGTCTGGACAGTCATGCGGATGGTATAGTTGATGTCAAAGCGCGAAATATCCAGCATAATGCCGTGGGAGCCGTATTTGTTGAGCTCTAAAAGACTTTTGGTCAGTTTGTTCAGGCGCTCTGTCTCAAAAAGGATGATGTTTAAATATTTCTCCTGCATTTCCACGGGAATGGTGCCGTCAAGCATGGCTTCCACATAGCCTTTGATGGAGGTCAGCGGAGAGCGAAAATCGTGGGAGACGTTGGAAACAAATTTTTTCTGGTCATCCTCAAGGGTATTCAGCTCATTTGCCATGTAATTCATCGAGGCGGCCAGGTAGCCGATTTCATCGTTGGAATGGACATCAATTTTCGCATCTAAATTGCCGGTAGCGTAAGCTTTTGCACCCTTGGTAATTTTGCGGATCGGTATGTAAACAAAATAAATAAACAACCCGAGGACGAGAAGTGCGGCGGCAAGGAGCAGCGCAAAGGTCTGATATGCGATGGCAGTCAGGCCATTGGCATAGGTGACAACATTGCTCATAGGTTTATGTATGAAAACATAGCCGCGTACTTTGTAGCTGACCGTTATGGGTGAATACACGCTTAGCGTATCGCTGGAAAAACAGTCATAAAAATTACCGATCTGATAATATTGGTTTCCGAAATTCGTCACATTAAATCCGGGAATCGAGGGCTGGTCCTCAGACAAGGAAGGGTCTGAGGTGTCTAAAATGATTTTGCCCTTGGGGTCTACAATCCAGATTTCACTGGAAAGATAGGAACTTAAGCTGGTAAGTATCGTCTGGATTTCCTCTAAAGTGGTGGTATGCGTAAAATAATTTGCCGCATAGCTGGAGGAAATCAGGGAAGCTTCCCGGTAGAGGTTGGATGCCTCACGTTTTTCCAAAAAGCGATAAGTGAGATTATAGGTAAAGGTTGAAATAATCAGAAAACCTATCACACCGTAAATCAGATAACCGGTCAAAAGTTTTGGAAAAAGTGTCCGTTTCATATATTTTTGACCTCAAATTTGTAACCAATGCCCCATACGGTCGCCAGACTCCAGTTGGCATGGTCTTTGATTTTTTCCCGGAGACGTTTGACGTGGACATCTACGGTCCGCGTGTCACCGATGTATTCATAACCCCAGATGTGATCTAAAAGCTGCTCTCTGGTAAATACCTGGTTGGGAGAGGAGGCCAGGAAATATAAAAGTTCCAGTTCCTTTGGCGGCATGTCCACGTCCTGCCCGCGATATACCACGGAATAGTTGGACAGATTGACCACCAGATCCTGGTATTTGACGCATTTTAGCTCCGGGGTGGGTTCTTCTGCCTTGACCGGCTGATAGCGCCGCAAAACGGCTTTTACGCGGGCTACAAGCTCCTTGGAATCAAAGGGCTTCATGATATAGTCGTCTGCACCGAGCTCCAGGCCAAGTACTTTGTCAAAAATTTCACCTTTGGCGGAGAGCATGATAATCGGAACGTTTGCTTTGGCACGAACCTCTCTGCAGACCTGATAGCCGTCGATTCCCGGCAGCATCAGATCCAGAAGGATCAAATTCGGATTATACTGTTCGAAGGCACTCAGAGCCTCCTCCCCATCGTTGACAATCTTAGTGTCAAAGCATTCCTTTGTTAAATAGAGGGAAATCAGTTCTGCGATGTTGTTGTCGTCATCGACAATTAAAATTTTTTGTTTTACGGCCATATAAATCTTCTCCTGTTCTATATAATCTGTTCATCTATAAAAAGCTGCAGTTTTATAAAAGCCTGCAATTCTTTAAAATCTGTGTTTCTTTAAAAACGAATAAATTCATCTATTCTTTAAATTCTGCAATAGTAACGCCGGCATCGCCTTCTCCGAATTCGCCTAAGTGGAAGGATTTGACGTATTTTAAACGCTTTAGATGAGAATGAACTGCATTCCGCAACGCGCCGGTGCCTTTTCCGTGTACGATGCGCACAGAGGGAAGGTGGGCCAGGTAGGCGTCGTCCAGGTATTTGTCCAAAAGGGCAATGGCCTCATCTGTTGTCTTGCCAATCAGGTTGATCTCGATGGAGACAGATGCGGATTTGCTCATCTTGATTTTGCCTGCGCCGGTTCGGTTGTATTTTTTGCTGCCAGGTGAAGTGTCTTCTTCCAACAGGATCAAATCATTGATATTGACCAGAGAGTTTAGAATCCCCATCTGAACATAGAGATCACCTTTTGCGTTTGGCAGTGAGTGGACGGTTCCCTTCAGATTCATGCTGAGAACCTTTACACTGTCACCGATGCGCAAATTTTTCGGTGCCTTGTGGTTCGGTGCGGCATTTTTGTTCTGTTCAGATATTTTTTTCTGGGCGTTGTTCATTTTATCACGAAGCTTTGCCCGTTCTTTCTCCATTTCGCTGATGGGGGCGCCGGATTTTCCGTATTTGTTGAAATTGCGGATGGTCTCATCGGCCAGATCCTTTGCCTCTTTGATGATATTGTAGGCCTGCTCGTTGGCTTCCCGGAGCACTTTATCGCGGCTCTGGTCCAGACGCTCCTGTTTTTGCTCCAGTTTTTCTTTGAGAGAGCGGACTTCTTCCTTGTACCGGTTGATTTCCAGCTGCTCTTTTTCGATGGTCAGACGGCTCTTTTCCAGGTCGGACAAAAGATCTTCAAAGTTTTCATCGCTCTCGCTGATGCGGCCCTTTGCGTCTTCAATTAAATCCTTGCCTAAGCCCAGCTTTTCGGAGATGGCGAAGGCGTTGCTCTTGCCGGGGATTCCGATTAAAAGCCGGTAGGTGGGGCTTAAGGTTTCTACGTTGAACTCACAGCAGGCATTTTCTACGCCGGGGGTGGAGAGGGCGAAGACCTTCAGCTCACTGTAGTGGGTGGTGGCCATGACCCTTGCGCCGTAGCAGTGCAGTTTGGACAGGATGGAAATGGCCAGCGCTGCGCCCTCCGTGGGGTCTGTTCCTGCACAAAGCTCGTCAAAAAGCACTAAAGAGCGGTCGTTCACCTGCTCTAAAATCCGGATGATGTTGGTCATGTGGGAGGAAAAGGTACTTAATGACTGTTCAATACTCTGTTCGTCCCCAATATCCGCGAAAACCTCCTCAAATATGCCAAGCTCAGAGCGCTCGGAAGCCGGAATATGAAGTCCGGCCTGGCCCATCAGTGTCAAAAGTCCTACGGTTTTTAAGGAAACCGTCTTGCCGCCGGTGTTAGGACCGGTGACGATTAACAGATTGAAATCCTTGCCAAGACGAACATCAATGGGAACTACCTTCTTTTTATCCAAAAGAGGATGTCGGCCTTTGCGAATATAAATATGTCCATCCTCGTTGAACAGGGGGGCCACACCGCTGTAGGTAATGCCATAAGCGGCCTTTGCAAAGATAAAATCCAACTCACACAGCACCTGATAGTCGGTGAGGAGCTGGGGGGAAAAACCGGCAGTCAGATTGCTTAAATTGGCAAGTATGACTTCGATTTCATCCTGTTCTTTCAATAAAAGTTCTTTATATTCGTTGTTTAAGTTGACCACTGCCATGGGTTCGATAAAAAGAGTGGAGCCGGAGGAGGACTGGTCGTGAATCATACCCGGCACCTGGGATTTCGCCTCTGCTTTTACCGGAAGACAGTACCGTCCGTCCCGCATGGTAATGACAGCATCCTGAAGGTAGCTGCGGGTAGTGGTGTTATTGATCATGGAGTTCATCTGTGCCCGGATTTTGTCCGTCATGCCCCGCAGTAAGCGGCGGATGGAGCGCAGTGTGGTGCTGGCATCGTCGGCGATTTCGTCCTCAGAGAGGATGCAGCGGCGGATTTCATCACACAGCGGTGTCAGGGGCTCAATCTGGGCAAAGAGGGGAGAGAGGGAATCCTCTGTGTCCTCCGCTTCATCGGAATTTACACCGCGGCGTTCCTGTCTGGAACGGGCGAAGGCTTTGGCGCGTTTGGCAGCTTCTAGGAGGGAGCAGACGCGCAACAGCTCGGTGGTGCTTAAGGAACCGCCGATTTCCAGACGTTTTAAGGAGTCGTTAATGTTGCTGATACCGGAAAAAGACAGACTGCCGCACTGAAAAATGCGGGTCATGGCATCTCCGGTCTGCTGCTGCAGCTGCTCGATGAGGGCTTTGTCCGTAAGCGGGCGCAGGGCCAGGCAGCGGCGCTTGGCCTCCTCACTGGCGGCATATCCGGATAATTGTTCTATAATTTTATTATATTCGAGAGTTTTTAATGCTTTTTCGTTCATGGTTTTATTTCCTCGTGGGAGTGCTAAATTGCGTTTTTTCGCTTCGTGTCAGATGTTTGTTTCTTTACCAGTATATTTATTATATCCTATTACGAATATTATGGAAAGGATGAATTTATAAGATAATTTGCGGAGGCGATTTTTAATCCCGGTTCCGGTAAGCCGAGGGGGTCACACCGCACAGCTCTTTAAAAACGCGGTTAAAGGTCTGCTGGCTTTGAAAGCCGCACTGGATTGCAATATCAAGGATATTGTCCTGGGTGCCTTGCAACAGTTTTTTGGCATGGTTGATGCGCAGCGCATTTACATAATCACAGAATCCGATGTGGAGCACCTGAGAAAAAATGTGGGAGAGGTAAAAACGGCACACCCCAAGCTCCTTTGAAAGCAGGTCCAGCGACAGCGGTTCGCAAAAGTGGTCTCTAATGTAAATAAGCAGGTTCGTGGTCAGATCGGATGCGGCATGTTGCGCAGAATTTGTGATTGCAAGCTGCGGCAGGAGTCTCTGCCAGAGAATCTGAAGGTACGCATGAATAATCTGTTCGTTTTTTCCCTGACTGACCTCGCTTGCCAGGGCGGAAAAAACATAGTCCACATCAGGGTGGAGTTCGGAAAGATTTTGGACGGGAGACGTCGGTGAAGATCCAATCAGCCTGCGGGGAAAACCGTTATTGGAGTCCAGGCCACAGATGATAAGATCGAACTTCGAGTCTGCATCGCCTGCAACGGTCTGGTAGGAATGAATGATGTTCGGAAATATAATAATGATCTGTCCCGAAGAAACCAGATATTCCTGTGTGTTGAGCTGCACCTTTAAGGTTCCGCCCTGTACGCGGACCAGCTCCGGGCAATCGTGCAGATGGGGCGGAAAATCCAGCTGCCAGTTGGAGCTGGATTCAACCAGTTTTGTTTTATATTCGTAGAAAGGAATATTCATAAATAATCTCCTGTCTTTTTAGGATTGTCTCCATAGCAATAAATGAGTAGTATTCTTTCTTTTTTTATTAGACATTTTATCTCGTATCGGAGTAAAATGTCAATAAATAAATCAAATTTGAGGAGGATTTCGATATGGTACATAATATGGCAATTATCGGGTATGGCGGCATGGGTGGATGGCACCACAGCAGTATCCGGGAAATGGTTCCCGAACTGCGTGTAAAGGGGGCATATGACATACGTCAGGAAATTCAGCAAAAAATCAGTGCCAATGGACTGCATGCTTATCAGAGCGTGGAGGAACTGCTGGCAGATGAAACGGTAGAGCTTGTGACGATTGCAGTGCCGAATAATTTCCATAAGGATTATGCAATCGCCTGTCTGAAAGCGGGGAAAAACGTTGTGTGTGAAAAGCCGGTCACGTTAAATGCTGCAGAGCTGGAAGAGATTATTGCAGTGTCCAAAGAGGAGGGAAAGCTTTTTACGGTTCACCAGAACCGGCGCTGGGATAGGGATTACCGCGTTGTAAAAAATATTCTGGAGAGTGGTGTGATCGGAAAGCCTTATTTTATTGAGACGCGCGTGCAGGGCTCCCGCGGCTCCATGCACGGGTGGCGTGGATATAAGGAAAATGGCGGAGGTATGCTGTACGACTGGGGAGTGCATCTGCTGGATCAGCTGCTGGATATGATTCCTTCCAGGGTCGTTTCTGTGTCTGCCCATCTGGAATCTGTTTTTACGGAGGAGGTAGATGATAATGTAAAGCTTATGCTTCTCTTTGAAAATGGTGTGTCTGCATTGATGGAGTTTTCCACCAATTGTTTTATTAATCACCCCAGATGGCATGTATCCTGTACGGAAGGAACCGCAGTTGTGGAGAACTGGGAATGTGACGGGAAAATCGTGAAGCTTGCAGAAAATGCGGAGCAGATGAAATGGGAGGATGATATTGTATATACGGCGGCAGGACCTACCCGTACCATGGCGCCCCGTCCGGCCCACACCACACAGGTGCTGGAGCTTCCCAAGGTAGATACGAAGTGGGAAGATTACTATCGCAACATTGTGGGTGTTCTGGAGCAGAAAGAGGAACTGATCGTAAAGCCGGAACAGGCTTTGCGTGTGATGAAGCTGATTGATATGGTTTTTGGTGCAGTGGAGCATGGCGGTATTGCGACTTGCTATATTTAAGCATATTGGCACACAGGTGAGCACGGTGTAATAGAAATGCAAGTATATTGATACAGGAAAGGAAAGGTGACTCGACATGGAAAAAGTATTGATTGTTCAGGGAGGCTGGGATGGACATGAACCACGGCTTACTTCGGCTCGTTTTGGGCGGCTGATGGAGGCAGAAGGCTACAGTGTGGAGATTTCAGACACACTGGACTGTCTGGCGGATGCTGAAAAGCTGAAGGAGTATGCACTGATTGTAGCATGCTGGACGATGGGGGAGATTCCGCACCAATATGTGCAAAATCTTTCAAAGGCGATTGCCAGCGGTACCGGTATGGCAGGTTGCCACGGTGGGATGTGTGATTCTTTCCGTATGGACACAGAATGGCAATTTATTACCGGAGGACAGTGGGTCAGCCATCCGGGCGGAGATGGAGTCGAGTATACAGTAAATATCTGTCACGGTTCCAGCCTGATTACCGAAGGACTGGCGGATTTTAAGGTTTGCAGTGAGCATTACTATCTTCACGTTGATCCGGCCATTGAAGTGCTGGCGACGACCCGTTTCCCGGTGGTACATTATTACCACATTTCAAACAAACCGGTGGATATGCCGGTAGCATGGACGAAATATTGGGGAAATGGACGAGTGTTCTATACCTCATTAGGACATCACGATGATGTTTTTGACAATTCTCCGAATGCACAGGAGCTGATGCGCCGCGGAATGCTCTGGGCGGCAGAGGGCAAGCAGTATGCAAAAGAGCATGGTCTTACAACAGAGCGTTTTGAGAATACTGCAAAGATGTATTGATCTATAATAAGTCGAAAGGAAATAGATAACATGGATACAGTTAAAATAGGAATAGTTGGAATTGGAGCTATCAGTGGCATTTATCTGGAAAATATTACGAACACCTTCAAGGAGATTGAAATTATCGGTGTATGTGATCTGATTCGCGAGCGTGCTGAGAAGGCAGTAGAAAAATATCAGATTCCGAAGCTTTATGAAGATATGTATGAGCTTTTTAATGATCCGGAGGTAGATATCGTCCTCAATCTGACACGCCCCTATGAACATTACAAGGTCACATTAGAGGCCTTAAAGGCTGGAAAACACGTATATTCTGAGAAACCGCTGGCGGCATCCTTAAAAGAGGGAAAGGAACTGATGGCGCTTAGCAGGGCGCGGGGGCTTATGCTCGGCGGTGCGCCGGATACTTTTTTAGGTGCAGGAATTCAGACCTGCCGCAAGCTGATCGAAGACGGCTATATCGGAAAACCGCTGGGGGCTGCCGGTTTTATGATTTGTCATGGACATGAATCATGGCATCCGGATCCGGAATTTTACTATACATACGGCGGTGGTCCGATGTTCGATATGGGACCCTATTATCTGACGGCGCTGGTAAATCTTCTGGGGAATGTGAGTGATGTTTTTGCCATGACCGGAACGAATTATCCACAGCGTGTGATCACAAGTAAGGAACATTTTAATGAAATAATTAATGTGGATGTGCCTACACATTATGTTGGAACCATGCAGTTTGAAAGCGGAGCCATCGGCACATTGTTTACAACGTTTGATGTACACTATGACCAACAGGCCCGTCTGGAAATTTACGGAACAGAAGGTACGCTTTTTGTTCCGGATCCAAATGGGTTCGGCGGACCGGTCAGGCTGTTTCGACCGGAGCATGGATCGATACAGGAGATACCGCTGGTCTTTGACTATAAAGAAAACAGCAGAGCGCTGGGGCTTGCGGATATGGCAAAAGCCTTTCGCACCGGCCGCAAGGCCAGGGCAAACGCAGACATGACTTATCATGTGCTGGAAATCATGGAGGGATTTGCAGAAAGTGGAAAGGAAAAGAAGTTGATTTCCATCGAATCACGCTTCGAGACAACTCCGGCTATGCAGCGGGCCGGGATATGCGGTATCATAGAATAGAGATATGAGTTATTTAAGGGAAAAAGGGGATCTGAGCGAAACTCGGATTCCCTTTTTTGCGATTGAAGTAAAAGATTGGAAAAAGATTTCAAGAATAACTATTGCAAGCGTATCTGTTTCATTTTATAATATAAATTGGTACGGTTTTGGGAAGTTGTGCATAGCGAGGGATATGAGGTGCACAGGGAGAAGGGGAACACCATGCAGGAAGAAAATAAGAACGGCAGTTTTTCTTTTATTAATGAGAAGAGAAAAGAAAAACCTGTCAATAAAAAGAAGCTCCTGTTACATACCGGATATGTTGTTGGGCTGGCGGTGATATTTGGACTGGTAGCCAGCTTTGTTTTCGCATTTTTTCAGCCGAAGTTTGCGGAAATGCTGTATCCGGAGCAAGAGCCGGTGTATACAATTCCAAAGGACAGTGAAGAATTGTTTGAGGATACAGAAACAACAGAGACAGCTGAAAATATGGAGACGGAATCGACGGAATCGCCAGAGAATGCCGAGGGCCAGAAACCTCCCCTGGATGGAACTGCACCGGAAGGCCAAAATCCCACGGATGGAATCACGCAGGAAGGCCAGAATTTACCGGTGGATGGAGTGACGCCGGAAGGTGAAAATCAGGAACCACGGGAGTTGGAGATTGCAGATTTTCAACATTTGCAGAATAAGATGTATGCAATCGGCCGGGAGGCAAATAAATTTGTGGTAACAGTTACCGGTGTAAAAAGTGATACGGACTGGTTCAACAACCCTTATGAGAGCAAGGGGCAGTCATCCGGAATCATTATTGCAAATAACGGGCAGGAACTTCTGATTTTGACGGAGCGGAAGGCTATTTCGGATGCACAACATATTTATGTTACATTTATTAATGAAGTGTCTTTAGAGGCTTCCATGAAAAAGTATGATGGAAATACAGGTATTACGGTGCTCAGTATTCCCATTGAAAATGTGGACGAGGAAACTTTAGGGGCGATTTCGGTAGCAACTTTGGGTAATTCTCTGGGAACGATTCAGGGAACGCTCGTGATTGCGGTGGGAAGTCCGCTTGGGACAAATTATTCTATTTTGACCGGAAACGTTACATCTACCACCAACACGATTTCTACGATGGACAACAATTACACCGTGTTCACCACGGATATCGTGGGCAGCAGTAACGGCAGCGGTGCGCTGATTAATGTAAAAGGCGAAGTGATGGGCTTGGTCATGCAGGATTACAGTAGCAAGGGGGACCGGAATACACTGACGGCGCTTTCAATTTCTGAGCTGAAAGCCATGATTGAAAAGCTGTCCAATGGACAGGATATTCCGTATATCGGACTGGAACTCACGACGGTTACCAACGATATTGCCAAAGAATATGATATTCCGAAAGGGGCATATATTAAAGAGGTAAAGGTGGATTCGCCGGCCATGGCAGCAGGGCTTCAGAGCGGAGATGTCATTACCATGATGGATGGAGAAACGATTATGACCGTGGACCATTATGAAAGTAAGCTGCTTTCCTTAGAGCCGGGGAAACAGGTAAAAATTTCGGTACAGCGCCAGGGTGCAGAGGGTTACACAGAGATTACCTGCACGGCGAAGGTCAGTGTTTTGCGCTGAAAATGTTAGAAGGGCGGTGTCGGATGACACCGCCATATTATAGGAACCTTTTCGTGAAATCTGCAATCGGATTTGCGGCAGAAGAGTGGCGCCATATTATAGAAAGAGGTAAAAAATGAGGTATATCGAGAGCCTTCGTGAAGGTGAAAGAATCAATGAAATTTATTTGTGCAAGTCAAAGCAGACAGCAATGACAAAGGCAGGAAAGCCTTATGACAATCTTGTGCTTCAGGATAAGACCGGAACCCTGGATGCGAAAATCTGGGACCCCGGTTCTGTAGGGATTGATGATTTTGACGGGCTGGATTACATAGCAGTGATGGGAGATATCACAAGCTTTCAGGGAAATCTGCAGATGAATGTAAAGCGGGTCCGTAAGGTAAGTGAGGGCGAGTATGACCCGAAGGATTATCTGCCGGTGAGTAGCCGGGATGTGGAGGAAATGTACGCGGAGCTGACAAAGCTGATCGGTTCCGTGAATCAGCCGCATCTGCGCAGACTTCTGGAGAGTTTCTTTGTGGATGATAAGGATTTTGCAAAAAGGTTCAAATTCCATTCGGCAGCGAAATCGGTACACCATGGATTTGTAGGTGGTTTGCTGGAGCATACGTTGTCCGTGGCAAAGCATTGCAGCTATTTCGCGTCAGTTTATCCGATTTTGAACCGGGATTTGCTGGTGACGGCCGGAATTTGTCACGACATCGGAAAGCTGGAGGAACTTTCCACTTTTCCGGAGAATGATTATACGGATGCGGGGCAGTTGTTGGGGCATATTATTATTGGAACAGAGATGGTGGGAGAGCGGATCCGGACGATTCCGGGCTTCCCGAAGGGACTTGCTAATGAGTTAAAGCACTGTATTCTGGCGCATCACGGCGAGTTGGAGTATGGTTCTCCGAAAAAACCGGCGTTGGCGGAGGCGTTGGCGCTTACTTTTGCGGATAACGTGGATGCGAAGATGGAGAGTATCCGGGAGATTTTTGCAAACGTGCCGGAAAATAATCTGGAGTGGCAGGGATATAACCGGCTGTTGGAGAGTAATATTCGCAGATCAGGAAGAGAATAAAGAGTGGGAAATAAGCAGCTTGCAGGGAAATCCTGGGCTGCTTATCTTATAGAAGATAAATTTATTTGCGTTGTTCGAGAGGATAGTTTATGCAGAAAAATGATATTATTGATTTGACAATAGAGGACATGGGAATTGACGGTGAGGGTATCGGAAAATATGAGGGAATGACCTTTTTTGTAAAAGATGCTGTCATAGGGGATGTCATTCGGGCCCGTGTCACAAAGATGAAGAAAAATTACGGTTACGCCAGAGTGGAGGAAATTGTCGCACCCTCGGAATATCGCGTGGAGCCGGAGTGCGAGCTGCACAGGCGCTGTGGCGGCTGCCAGATTCAGGCCATGGATTATGGAAAACAGCTGGAATTCAAGCAGAACAAGGTACGGGGGAACCTGATTCGGATAGGTGGCTTTGATGCAGATTTTGTGGATCGTATTATGGAGCCAATCGTGGGGATGGACGTACCCTACCGTTACCGGAACAAGGCCCAATTCCCGGTGGGGCGGGATAAGGACGGGAAACTCTGTGTTGGTTTTTATGCGGCCCGGACCCATACGATTATCCCGGTTACGGACTGTAAGCTTGGGGTGCCTGAAAATCAGGAAATTTTGGGGCTGGTACTTTCCTACATGGAGGAGAACGGGGTGGAGTCCTATGATGAGACCACCGGGAAGGGGTTGGTGCGTCATGTGTTGATTCGATATGGGTTTACTACCAAAGAGGTTATGGTTTGTCTGGTCATCAACGGGAAGAAGTTGCCGCATCAGGAAAAGTTGATTGAAAAATTATGTAAACTGAAGGGCGTGACAAGTATTTCTGTAAATAGGAATCTAAAAAATACGAATGTAATTCTGGGTGACGAGACGGAGTGCATCTGGGGGCAGAGTTATATTACGGATTATATTCATTTGTGGAAGTGTGAGGATGATAAATTTTCTGGTACGGATACGGCGATTGCATACCGGATTTCGCCGCAGTCTTTTTATCAGGTCAATCCTGTTCAGACGGAAAAGTTGTATAGTCTGGCTTTGGATTATGCAGGGCTGACCGGTGAGGAGACGGTGTGGGATTTGTATTGCGGAATCGGGACGATTTCACTGTTTCTGGCGCAGAAGGCCGGGAAGGTCTTCGGGGTAGAGATTGTGCCGCAGGCTATTGAAGATGCGAAAAATAATGCGAAATTGAATGGAATTACGAATGCGGAATTTTTTGTGGGAAAGGCCGAGGAGGTTCTGCCGGAATTTTATGAGCGGGAGAGCAGGAAAGAGCGGGCAGATAACGGTGGAGAGGATGGTATGCTTCACCCGGACGTTATCGTGGTAGATCCGCCTAGAAAGGGTTGCGATGAGAAGTGTTTGGATACCATGCTTAAGATGCAGCCGAAGCGGATTGTGTATGTGAGTTGTGATTCGGCGACCTTGGCGCGGGATTTGCGGATTTTGTGTGATGGCGGGTATGAGTTGAAAAGAGTGAGAGCATGCGACCAATTTTGCCACTCAACACATGTCGAAAGTGCGGTCCTGTTGCAAGGAAGAAGTGCTGCTTCGGCATATTAAAGACATACATCCATTCGCTGATGGAAATGGATGTATGTAGCAGTTCGCTTTTGAGACATTGGAGGGGAAGGGTGTGTAATCCTAATATTTACAAAAAGAGATAATTTTTAAGCGATACGAGAGAGAACACTGCATTGGCGGTGTCCCCTCATTGTTTCCCCATTATTTCTCAGTTGCAGCACAACTTTCCCCATTCCGGAACTGGGAAGGCGTCAGTCCCGTCACCTGCTTGAATTTACGCCGGAAGGAAGATGTGTTGGCATATCCTACCGCCAGAGAAATCTCATCCACAGACTGGCTGGTGGTAAGCAGCAGCTCCTTTGCCTTTGTCAGGCGCAGTTCCCAGAGATAATCCGAAAAGGTCTGATTCGTCTCTTTTTTGATCAAATAACTCATGTACGCAACACTCACCTGGAACTTATCCGCCAGCACAGTAATGGAAAAATCAGGCTGGCTGTAATATTCCTCCATCATCTGTCCGAGCTGGTAGGAATTGGTAATCTTATTATCCAGCTGTTCTTCAAAGAAGGAGAGCAGTTGGTCAATATTCTTCTGAATGGTCTCCCGGTTCTGTTCATAGGGAAAACTTCTGCAATAATACAGCGTTTCAAAATACAGGTCACTGAAGGCTTTAAAACGGATATTCATGTCGTTCATGGCATTCGCGATGATGGTCAGCAGGTCAAAGAGAATACTGCGGACAAAAAAGTCGGGCAGATTGTCACCGGAGGCGGTGGACACGTCTATGATCCGAAACAGTTCCTTCACATGTACAGAGGCATCCTTACAATTATTCTCATGAAGGGATGCGGACAGTTTGTTTAAGATATCGTAAGGATAGGTCAGGGTGGAATCGGTATTGGTTTCGGCGGCCACCTCATAATAGGATACCACAGGAGTATGCTCCCAGAACTTGCTGGTTAATATGGAATGCTCATAAAGCGAGGGAATATCCATGGGCGAACTGGAGCTGTTGCTGATGGCGGACCAGTATCCTTTTTCCCAGTACAAATCCGTCAACAGTAAATGCAGTACTTCATCTTTATGCTGCTCTGTCCCTGAGTAATTTAACAGGAAAATCGCAGTATCCGCCTGGGTTTCCAGAATTACACAGTTGTTTTCCGGGGAGAGGGATTCCCGGAAAAACGTAAGAATTTCGCGGCAGGGAAATGGACTTTGCGGCGCACGCATTCGGACAGCAAAAATGTAGTTGCTGGGGTCCATATTGAAAAACTGGTCAATATCCGGCA
>JAGASC010000232.1 GCA_017621905.1 Roseburia sp. | reverse complement strand
TAACGCTAAAAGCAAATCAGATTGTCGTTGGCATGGCATTTAATTTATTTGGCGCAGGATTTAGTGCCACATTGAATAAACTGATATTTGGAATATCTTTTGACTATAATGCCAGTGATTATTTTGAACCTGTTTACATAAAAGGATTGTCAGATATTCCCTTCTTTGGAACAGCATTTTTCAGTCATATGAGCGTGGTATATATTGCTCTTGCATTAGTGCCTGTCATATCCTTCTTCTTAAAGAAAACAGAGATAGGGCTGAATCTGCGCGCTGTTGGGGAAAATCCCAAGGTGGCGGATACTTTGGGAGTGGATGTATATCGATATCAGTATGCAACATCCATCATAGGTTGCGGGCTTATGGGAACTGGCGGAGCATTTTTATCTACAGGACTGTTACACTTCTTTTCGGAGGATATGGTTTCTGGAAGAGGATATATTGCGATTGCAGCGGTTATTTTTGGAAGATATACGCCGTTGGGAGTTCTGGTGGCGTCCCTGACGTTTATGGCGGGCAATGTGGTTGCAAATATATTGCAGACAACGAATGAAGCAATTCCATACAATTTTCTTGTCATGATACCCTATTTATTGACAATACTAGTTCTTATGTTATTTGCTGGTAAGACCAGAGCACCGATGTCACTTGGCAAGGTTTACTATAAAGGATAATAGTTGGAATGGCGTCGAGCTGCGAAAGCGGCAGAATGAGAGGAAAATATGGAACCTGTTTTGAAAATGATAAAGATTTGTAAATACTTTCCAGGTGTTGTTGCAAATGAAAATATAAACCTTGATTGCTATAAGGGAGAGGTACATGCGCTTTTGGGAGAGAATGGTGCGGGCAAAAGCACCTTGATGAGCGTTCTGTGTGGTCTGTATAAACCGTCTTCGGGTACCATAAAGATTGATGGAAAAGAAGTAAGTTTTGCCTCAGCAAAGGATGCCATGAAAATAGGAATAGGAATGGTGCATCAGCATTTTATGCTTATTCCCAGATTTACCGTGGCAGAGAATTGCTTGATTGGATATGGAGAAAGGAACGCGGGCAAGCTGAAACTAAAGGAAACGGTAAAGAAAATACGGGAAATTTCACAGAAATACGGTATGCCCATTGATCCGAATGCTACAGTTGAAAAACTATCGGTGGGGGAAAGGCAGAGGGTAGAAATTATCAAAGCTATTTTCCGAGGAGCGAGAATTCTGATTTTGGATGAGCCGACAGCAGTTCTCACGCCTCAGGAAACCGGAGAGTTGATTCAGATGATACGTAATCTGGTATCGCATGGTTTTACGGTCCTGTTTATCAGTCATAAATTAAATGAAATCAAAGAGATCAGTGACCGGGTTACGGTTCTGCGCCTTGGAAGAGTAATGGGGACATACAAGACTGAGGATTGCAGTGTAGATGATCTTGCTAGATTGATGGTGGGCAGAGAAGTTAATTTTGGCGTAGAAAAGAAAGAAAATCATTTTAGAAAAGAGGTGTTGTGCGTCAATAAAATGTATCTGGAAGGAAAAGATGACACCTCGAAAAGGGTATTGGATGATATCAGTTTCTCAATCCGGGCGGGTGAGATTGTTGGTGTGGCAGGGGTAGATGGCAATGGACAGGCAGAACTGGTGGAGTGCCTGACTGGAATGCACAAAAATGTTGGTGGAACGGCAGAGTTTTTGCCGGGAGGAATAGACCTATTGAAGTCCAGCACGCGGCAAATAATGAAAAGCGGTGTTTCTCACATCCCTCAGGATAGACAGGAAACAGGACTTGTGATGCAGATGCCTTTATATGAAAATTTTATTTTGCAGGATTATTATGTCACGAAGTTTGGTAGGGGAAAATTTCTGAACTGGAAAGTTGTAAACCAGTATGCCGATGACGCGATTCGGGCTTTTGGTGTAAAGACTCCGGATAATAAAGAACTTGCGCAGAATTTGTCCGGAGGAAATCAGCAGAAAGTAGTTGTTGCCAGGGAGCTTTTGCGCAATCCGAAACTTCTGATTGCAATGCATCCTACCAGAGGAGTGGATGTCGGGGCTATTGAGTATATCCATAAAAAAATCATAGAACAGAAAGAAAATAATGTCGGTGTTCTACTAGTCTCAACAGAACTGGATGAAGTGGTAAAGTTATCTGATCGCATTTGCGTCATGTTTGAAGGCAGGATTATGGGAATTGTCAACACGTCTGAAACGACAATAGAAGAAATTGGTTTGATGATGGGCGGCATGACATTGGACAAATTGCAAAAACAGAAAAAGGAAAAAGGGAGAAGCGAGGATTAGGTATGAAAAATTATGTAATTACTGTGGCACGTGGCTTCGGAAGTGGTGGGAAGGAGATTAGCAGTAAGCTTAGTGAAGTATTGGGCATTCCTTTTTATGATAAAGAGATATTAGAAATGGCATCAGAAATGTCCGGAATTCACAAAAGCAGCTTTGAAGAAGTGGACGAAAAGCTTCGAAAAAGTAATCTGGTAAAAATCTTCCACGCATATAGAGGAAAAAAAGATTATGTTGCGCAGCCTGAGGGAAAAGACTTTCGCTCGGACGACAATTTGTTCCAACTGCAGTCCCAGGTCATTCGACGTCTTGCTGAAACGGAATCTTGTATTGTAATAGGCAAATGTGCGGATTATGTTTTGAAAGATTATGATAATGTGATTAGTGTATACATAGAAGCGCCAAGAAGGGCATGTCTGAAATCTGTAATGAAAAAACTGAATGTGGATGAATGGAAGGCTGCCAAAATGATCGAAAAAACAGACAAATTTAGAGCGGATTATTATCGATACTATACGGGAAACAATTGGACAAATCCGATTAATTACGATTTTACCTTAAACAGCGATAAGATAGGCAGAGATAAATGCGTAAAATTGATACAGGCATACGTGGATATCCGTTTCGGAGAATGACTGAAAAGCTGCAGCTTTTACTTGAAGGGCTGCAGCTTTTCCTAAAGTGCGCCCGGCGGCGCACGATTCATTTGGTGATGATGGTGCCAATGGTTCCGCTCAAACTTTCGGTTGCTTTGTTTAGAGATGTTATGATGGTCTTTTTATTATCTCCTTTGGAACAGAAATCAATTGCAGCTTCGATTTTGGGAAGCATTGAGCCTGCCGGAAATAAACCATCGGAGGTATATGCCTGCAGTTCTTTGGTGGTTACGGTTTGCAGTTTCTTTTCATTGGGCTGCTTGAAATGAATGGAAACGTAATCCACTCCGGTCAGAAGCATCAGAATATCTGCGTCAAGCTCTTTGGCGAGAAGGCAGCTGACGTGATCTTTGTCGATAACAGCGTCAATGTTCTCGGAGTACCGTGTGTTGGGATAAACTGGGATCCCGCCGCCGCCACAGCATATTACAATGTCACCGGCATCCACGAGAGACTTAATGGAGTCTATTTCTCTGATTGCCAAAGGCTTGGGAGATGGAACAATCCGACGATAGCCATTTTCATCCTTTTTATACATAAAATTTGTTGCAGACTGTAGTTTCACATAATCAGCCTCATTATAATAATTGCCGATTGGTTTTTCGGGATTCTGAAATGCGGGGTCATCGGAACTGATTTCTACATGGGTGGAGACCGTGGTAATGGAAGTCTGATGCAGCTGCAGATCATGTAGGGCATTGCGTATGGATTTGCCGATGTAATAGCCAATATAGGACTGGCTCAGAGCAACGCTGACAGAGAGCGGGATGGCCGGGGAATTGTTAATATCTGTAAATTCGGATTGCAGCGCGTGATCCAGCATGCCAACCTGGGGGCCGTTGCCGTGGGTAATGATAACTGTGTAGCCCATTTTATATATGTTGACAATTTCAGAGGCAATTTGACTGCTGAAATGTTCCAACTCAGAAGGCTCATTACCAAGTGAATTTCCGCCAAGTGCAATTACAATTTTTTTCTTCATATCATACCTCCTTGATTGAAATGTTACATAAAATGAAGTAACAATATTCATGTAGAAATGTAACATATTAACGAGATAAAGTCAATGATAGAAGGAAAAAAACATAAAACAAATAAAAAATGGCAAAAATATAGAAAAATACAAAGATTGTATTGACAGAGACAAGATGAAGTGATACATTTTAAAATGTAACAGATACATGCAAGAGGGAGGGTACAGGATGGTTCTGAAAGAAATCTATTTTAAAAGTATAAAAGAAATTTTGGAGACAATAGATGCCGGAGAATTGACTGTAGCGGAACTAGTGCAGTATTGTCTTGGCAATATTGAGAAATATCAGGAAGAATTAAAGGCTGTAATATCAGTGAATCCAAATGCAAAAGAAGAGGCGGAGGAGATTGACAGGAATTGGAAACAGTTCAGAGCTGGGAAAAAATTACCGGGAATCCCGATTCTGTTAAAAGACAATGTAGAACAGGCAGGTACCGTTACTACAGCGGGTTCTTTGAGCTTGAGAGATTTTGTGGCGGAGCAGGATGCTTTTATTGTAAAGAAACTGAAGATGGAGGGAGCAATTATTATTGCTAAAACAAATCTTCATGAATTTGCAATTTGGGGGGAAACGATAAGTTCCATTGCAGGACAGGCGGTGAATCCTTATGATACGACCAGGACACCCGGAGGGTCTTCTGGAGGGACAGGAGCCGGCCTTGCTGTCATGATGGGGGTTGCTGGTATTGGCACAGATACTATTAATTCGGTAAGGTCACCGGCTTCTGCGAATAGTCTGGTGGGAATTCGGCCTTCACTTGGGCTGGTCAGCAGGCGCGGGATAGTTCCCTACTCTCTGAAACAGGATACGGCCGGTCCGATTACCCGTTGCGTTGCAGATGCTGCTCTTATGCTGGACGTCATTGCAGGGTATGACAGAGAGGATGCGTTAACAGAGCTTTGCAGAGACAAAGTAATCGGTGATTATGAAAAGCATCTTTTGCAGGATGGATTGAAAAACAAAAAAATTGCAGTAATGCAATCCTTTTTCGGAAAAGAAAAACAACATGTCGAAGTAAATGAGATTGTATGGGGAGCCATTGAAAAATTAAAGGAGATGGGAGCTGCTGTTGAAATTTTGAATATACCTATAGACAGTCAGGACCTCGTCAGGGAGGTATGCATTCATATGTATGATTTTAATGCAGATATTTCGGCGTACTTAAACAAAAAAGGGAAAGCGGTTCGTTACGGTTCACTGAAAGAAATATATGACAGTGGCGAAATCGGAGCAGATGTAAAGGAAAATATTGAAGATGCGTTGAAGCTTACAAAGGATTGTGATGAATATCGAAACAGATTACAGAAGCAAAGCGCGTTAAAGGAAAAAATGTACCGTATATTTGAGGATAATCATTTTGATGTAATTGTATATCCGCATCAACAGCAACTGGTATGTAAAATTGGAGAAAAACAGAATGGAAGAAACGGAAGCCTTGGATCTTCAACGGGATTTCCGTCTATCGTAGTTCCGGCCGGGTTTAGTGAGCCTACGGTGGATGCACCGATTGGAGTACCTGTAGGATTGGAGTTTCTTGCACCTCCTTTTGAGGAAGGGCGTTTGATTGAGATTGCATACTGCTTGGAACAAAATGTTCCGGTGCGGCGGATGCCGCAAATTTTTAAAAACAGGTGATGCATGTGAGGATTTCTGTTTCAGAGGAGTGGCGGCAAGAACTGGAAAATGGTACTTTGAAGGGTCTTGTACATTCCACATATAAAAATACGATTAATATCCGGAACAAAGAAAAATTTTTTTCGTTTATTATTACCCCCAATAACCAATATCCCGGAAGTGCATGTTTTACGGAGCAGGCAATTTGGTGGAATCAAATAAAACAGGGAGACCTGCTGTGGCTGAATGTGGATGGGTTATATTTAAACATGCGGAAAATATCAGATTTTCAAGGGATACAATATTACTCTTCGGCTTTTGAGAAAATTAAGGTTACTGTTGGGAAAGAAGAAATATTAGAAGTCCGAAAAGGAATTGGAGCATTCATTCTGCACTACGGTGCTACAGGGGGAATCGCTGGGCTTCTCCGCTACGCGAAAAAATGCAGGGAACCGATTCCAGAGAATATGTATGTGTCTCTGTTGAGAGAAAGACTGAATGTATTGTTATGTGGTCTGCATCAGCGGGATTGGGAAAATGTCGGTAAGGCTGTTGGCAGATTTGTTGGCTGTGGTGCCGGGCTGACACCTTCTTCGGATGATTTCCTGTGCGGCTTTTTGTGTGTTATACAGTACTATTTGCGGATAGAAGATGATGTTGAATGGCAAAAACGGGTGGAAGAAGCGGTTAAGACGAATATTTCCGGAAAGACTACGGCTGTAAGTTGCAAATATCTTATGGAAAGTGCAGAGGGATATTATACTTTGGTCATGCGAAGACTGATACAGGCAATTTTTCATAAGAAAAAAGATTTGGAAAAGTTGCTGTTTGCTGAGTTACAGGTCGGCAGTACATCAGGAACAGATACACTAACAGGTGTCTGCTTTGGACTCGAATATATTTTAGATGAAAAGGAAGGAAAGTAGCTATGGAAAAAATCTTGGTTAAAAAGAACAGTTATTACGACTCGGTGACACTTATGTTAATTTCCCAGGATGTGAAAAAAATTGATGGCGTGCAGGATGTCATCGTAGGTATGGGGACAGAGCTGAATCTGGAGCTGAGCAGGAAGATGGGACTTGAACTGGTAGAATTGGATCAAGTCACCGTGAATGATATGTTTATTGCGGCAAGGGTATCGGAAGAGGGAGCCTGGACGAGTTTGTGCACCAAGGTAGAGGAACTTTTGAATAAGAAAAATGAAGATAATGCAAATGAATATTTCCCTGCAAGCTTAGCTTCAGCGAGAAATATGATGCCGGATTTGAATTTGGCCTTGATTTCGATACCGGGAAAATATGCATATGATGTGGCCAAAGATTGCCTAGACAAGGATATTCATGTAATGCTTTTTTCCGATAATGTAACGATTGAGGAGGAAAAGAAATTAAAGGAGTATGCGGTGTCGAAGGGACTTTTAATGATGGGGCCTGATTGTGGGACCGCAATTATCAACAATGTGCCGCTTGCCTTTTCGAATGTTGTAAAAAAAGGAAATATTGGTTTGGTTGGCGCTTCCGGAACAGGAACGCAGGAAGTGACGTCTGTCATTGACAGGCTGGGAGGCGGTCTGTCTCAGGTTATTGGTACCGGCGGGCGTGATTTGAAGAAGGAAATTGGTGGACTGATGATGAAACTCGGCCTTGAAGCTCTTAAAAAAGATGAACGCACAGAGGTCATTGTGGTGGTATCGAAACCACCGGCAGAAGAAGTCAGTGAGGAGATCCTCGATATTGTTGCAGAGATTGGAAAGCCTTCTGTAGTATGTTTTATCGGTGGCGATGCAACTAGAATTGAGAAGAGGGGAATCGTTGCTGCAAGTACGTTGGAGGAGGCTGCATATAAGGCAGTTTGTCTGGCAGAACATAAGCCAGTCGTTTATAGTGGAAAATTCGAAAATGAGGAAGAGACTGACAGGCAGGGAAAAGAGATTTCGGGGAAAATGGCAGCAGGACAGAAATATATACGTGGGCTTTATACTGGAGGAACGCTTTGTGATGAAGCAATGAAGATTTTGCATGATGATTTGGGTGTTATTTACTCGAATGTGCCTCTTAAGCAGGAGGAAAATTTGGAGAATCCGGTATATGGTAAATCGAAAGGGAATACATTTCTTGATTTCGGAGATGATGCTTTTACGGTAGGACGGGCGCATCCGATGATTGATCCGTCATTGAGGGCAGCAAGAATAGTGGAGGAAGCAAAAGATACAGAGGTTGCGGTTATCCTGGTAGATTGTGTGATTGGTTATGGAAGTCATCCGAATCCTGCCCATGATTTGGCGGAAAGTTTTGTGAAAGCAGCTGATATTGCTAAAACGGAGGGCCGGGAATTGTGTATGGTTGCATCTGTCTGCGGCACTTACCAGGATCCGCAAGGATATGAAGATACCGTCAGACAGCTTACAGAGGCAGGTGCACATGTTTTTGATACCAACGCCAAGGCAGCAAGATTCTGCTGGAAAGTTTTGGCGCAGCGCAGATAGGAGGAATGTATATGAATCAGGTAAATGAGCTTTTTTCAAAAGAAATAAAGGTAGTCAATATAGGAATTCAAGGCTTCTATGAAGATTTGAAGAAAAATCATGTGCCAACAGTACATATGAACTGGAAGCCGGTAGCAGGTGGTAATAAAAAAATGGCTGGCTTGTTAAGCAAATTAAAATAAAAAGAAATGAAGAATGGAGGAGTGATGTTTTATGACATTAGGTGAAAAAATCGATCAGGCAAATGAAAAAGCGTTTGAAAAGATGAACGCTGGTCAGCCAACATTAGTTGGTATGGGCATTGCAGGAGAAACTTTGCCAGGAATGAGCAAAACAACAGTGTTGCATGCGGGGCCCCCGGTAGCATGGGAAAATATGTGTGGACCGATGAAAGGTGCCGTTATGGGAGGCTTGATTTACGAAGGTCTTGCCTCTGATTTGGAAGAGGCAGAGACGCTTGCAAAGTCAGGAAAGATTGACTTTGATTCCTGCCATCACCATAATGCGGTAGGCCCAATGGCAGGTGTCGTTACATATTCTATGCCTGTATGGAAGGTGCAGAATAAGACCTTTGGAAACTATGCATATGCTACGGTCAATGAAGGGCTTGGCAAGGTGTTAAGGTTCGGTGCTTGTGATGAGGAGGTATTTACCAGACTAAGATGGATTGAGAAGGTGTTTTATCCTGTTATGAAAGCAGCATTGGCACACCATGGCGAAATAGACTTAAAGACCATGATTGCGCAGTGTCTTCAGATGGGAGATGAAGGGCATAACAGAAATAAGGCCGGAACATCTTTGTTTATCCGCGAGATTATTACAGATATTATGGAAATTGAGGCTGACGAAGAGAGGAAAGTTGAAGTGGTAAAATTTCTACTCGGGAACGATCATACTTTCCTGAACTTAAGTATGCCGGCATGCAAGTGTACGATGGATGCTACCAGGAATATTCCATACAGTACAATGGTATGTGCAATGGCAAGAAATGGCACAGAATTTGGGATTCAGATTAGCGGTATGAGCGACAGGTGGTTTACGGCACCTTCCGAATACATTCAGGGATTATATTTTCCGGGTTACAGCGAAGCAGATGCGAATAGGGATATCGGTGACAGTTGTATTACCGAGACGACAGGCATTGGAGGTTTTTGTATGGCAGCCGCACCTGCAATCGTACAGTTCGTTGGAGGTAAAGTATCGGATGCTGTCAATTATTCAACGCAGATGTATGAGATTACGCTGGGTGAGAACAAGATGTATAAAATTCCAACATTGGGCTTTCGGGGAAGTGCTACTGGTATTGATATACGTAAAGTCGTTGAGACAGGAATTTATCCGATTATTAATACGGGTATTGCCCATAAGAACTGGGGTGTTGGACAGATTGGTGCAGGTATCGTGCATCCGCCCGCAGCCTGTTTTGACAAAGCTTTGGAGGCATGCGTAGAAGCATGGACTGAAGAATAAATAGTTACAAATCTTAAAATTTAGAATGAAAATGGAGGACAACATTATGAGCAACTGGAATGACATTACTATGTATGAATTATCAATTCCGATTGGTATCAGTACGCCACCCTGGCCGACCTATGAACCGTTGCAGGTAAAATATTTTAAGAGACTGGCACCGAATGGTGCGAATGGACAGCTTGTAACCCATTCGAATCATGTGGGAACACACTTGGATGGCCCAAGACATTTTGATACAGCAGGAAGAGATATTGCATCTCTAGAGCTGGAGAAGTTGGTGGCACCTGGAGTGGTAGTTGACTTATCTGATATGGCAGAGGATTTTGGTATTTACACTGCAAAGGATATTGAGGACCGTGTGGAAGTCAAGGAAGGAGATATTCTAATTATCAATACAGGATATCATAAGTATGGATGGGATCAGCCTGAAGCGGATGAAAAGCGTTATATGGTGAGACATCCTGGCCCAGATACGGATTTTATTCATTGGGTCAGAGAGAAGAAACTTCGCTGGATTGGAGTTGATTGTGGTTCTGCTGATCACCCAATGAATACCAAAATCAGGGACTGGGAGCCTATGGAAGCTATGAAGTGTGATAAAATCTTCCAGGAGAAATACGGAAAGAGCCTTAACGACATTTATCCCTGGCCGGATGTATATCAGACGATGCATATTGATTTGTTTTGCCAGCCCTATGAGGCAATCCATGCGGAGTGCTTAGGTGGAGATATAGATAAGCTTTCCAATAAACGTGTTGTAATAGGATGTTTCCCCTGGAAATTTGTGGATGGTGAATCATGTATTTCGAGAATTGTCGCATTTGATGGTTTTGAAAATGTTTAAATTTGGGGGAGGAGAATGCAAGATTTTCCTCCCTTGCCTGTTACCAAATTGTGGCAAGCAAATGTTGTCACAAAACGATAATTGTGATAATATTAGTTTGTCAAAAAAGTTTGTATAATGAGACAGGGGTATAATAATGAATTTTCGGGAGATCGCAGCCAAGGCGGGAGTTTCGGTTGCAACCATTTCAAGAGTAATTAATCAACCGAATTCTGTATTGCCAGAGACACGAGAAAAAGTTCTCTGTGTTATGAAAGAGGTTGGCTACAATGTAAATAGCGCAAAAGGCGGAAACGTTGTCCCGGTCAACGGAATTGCAGTAATTGTTCCGTCGGCCATAAAGACGGAGTATAATTCCTTTATACAGGGAATCATCAGCGTTACATCCAGAAGAAACTTTCGGGTTTCCGTTTTCTATTCGAATGGAGAGATTGAAACGGAAAGGCAGCTGATTCATGATATCCTCAATTATAAGTACAAAGGCGGCATTTTTATGGAAACAAATCTGTCAAATGGAGATGCCCATGAATTGCATTTGAAATCATTTCCGTTCGTTTTGGCGCAGTGTGCCGCGGGAAATACAAAGGAAAATGTATGCTGCATAAATGTTGGCGAAGGGGCATATCTTTTGACAAAGCATTTGCTAGAATTAAAATATAAGCATATTATGCTTATGGCAGAAGAGGATTCTGCTTTTGTAGGGATCAGTGAAGGGTGTAAACGGGCCGCGGAGGAAGCTAAGGTTGGTATTAACCGTATGAGCTTGGAAAAGGGCGAGAACGGATTCAAGGGTGGCATGAAGTGCGCAAAAAGAATAGTCGATATGCCGAAAGAAAAAAGGCCGGATGCAGTGCTATGTCCAAATGATTTATTTGCGATAGGAATGCTTCGTATGTTTGAAAGCCAGAAGATACAAGTGCCAGGGGATATTGCGGTTGCAAGCCTTAGGGATAATGAATTAGGTGAAGTGGCAAGTGTGGAACTGACCAGAATTATATGTCCGTTTAACAGGTTGGGCATGATGTCGGCCAGAATGCTGTTTGATTTATTTGAAGATGAACAAGAGGATATTCCACAGGAGGTTGTGCTGCAGCCTAAATTGGAAATAGGAAAGAGCTGTGGTAACGACAGAGATATTGTGGCTGAGTTTCTGTAGGAGGACATATGAGCATTGAATTTGCAGGGTTGTCATTAAAAAATCCGGTCGTAGTAGCGGCTGGTTCCTGGTCAAGCAATCAGGAAAATATTCAGAAGTGCATAGACAACGGCGCTGCTATGGTAATTACACCTACTATTTGCAGTGAACCGACTCCGGCGGTGAATCCTGAAGTTTTTTATAAAGAAAATGAGGTTTACAGCTTGTCGTTATATAGTCATTATGCGATTGAAGATTGGGAAGATGAGTTGGAGAAGGTAGAAAAAAAAGACTCTTATGTTTTTTGCTCTATCAGAGGGACAACGGTCTCGGAAATTGTTTTTTTGGCAAAGCAGGTGGAAAGAATAGGTGCTGATGGAATTCAGCTGAATTTATTTGCGCCAATGGATATTAGTCTCGAAAAAAGTATTCTCCAGACAGAAGAAAAGTTGAAAAATACGGTGAAACAGGTAGTAAAGGCTGTGCATATCCCGGTTATGGTCAGGGTTCCTCATTATATAGCATCTAATGTGAATTATGTGAAAGCATTAAATGATTCTGGAGCTATGGCAATATCTGGAATTGACAGTATACGGGGATTATATGGAGTTGATATTGAAAAAGCATGTGCAATCCCTGATGCAGTGGCCGGCTATACGGGCTCACATATTAAGCCGATTTCTCTTGCCGCAACAGCTACTTTGTCACAGCTTACTAATATGGATATTAGCAGTGTTGGAGGTATCAGAAATGGCAGGGATATTTTGGAGTTTATTATGCTTGGGGCTTCTACAGTGCAACTCGGCAGCGTTATTCTGGAAAAAGGGCATGCATATATAGGACAAGTGATAGAAGAGATTTCTTATTGGATGCAGGAGAGAGGGTATTCAAGCTATTCAGAGATAAAGGGAAAGGCATTGAACACTCTTTTGACTTTTGAAAAAATGGCAAAGAAAGTAGGCAGATAGGAGGAGTGGAAATGAACGAAGTGATTCGTGCATTAATTAGTAGAAGAAGTGTAAGAAGTTATAATGATAAAAAAGTTCCAGCAGAATTGGTAAAAGAAATCGTAGAGGCAGGAACCTATGCTCCATCAGGTAGTGGAAGCCAGGCTTCTAAGATGGTGGTTATAAGGGATGAAACGCTTGTAAAGGAACTTTCGCAAATGAATGCGGCAGTGGGTGGAATGACGAATGATCCATTTTATGGTGCGAAAACAATAGTTGTGGTCTTTTCAGATTCCCAAAAAGCTACCTGTGTGGAGAATGGGGCATTGGTTATGGCCAACTTAATGAATGCTGCTTATTCTGTAGGAGTGTGTTCTTGTTGGATTCACAGGGCTAGGGAAGTGTTTGAGACAGACAGAGGAAAGGCATTAAAAGAGAAATGGGGAGTACCATCTACTTATATAGGAATTGGACATTGCATTTTAGGATATTCAGATATGCCGATACCGGAGGCAGCTCCCAGAAAAGAAGATTATTATTATTTTGCTTAGTGTTGAAGTTTATTGTTTGGAGAGAATGAATTTCAAAGTTTAAAACATAGAGATTCTGGTTAGAAATAAAAAGATGAGGTGCCCCTCAAAAGTTAGACTTTTGGGGGGCACCTCATCTTAACCAAGGATGCGGTTATTTTTTGTACGCCAAGTGTCTTGCAAAGCTGAACTATATCGATCGGCGGGGATACAATCTCAATTACAAGAGAATCCGCGTAAGCTCATAAGCTTTTTCATGGATTGGATTAGCGTTATTTGAGGTGCCGACGGAATAAGCCCCATCCTCATCCGGCAGTTCCAAAATTGCCAGACTCCTGGCGTCCCATCTCGGCTGCCCGGCACTGCCCGGATTGATATAGACCTTGCCGCCCCGCTCAAAAGTTTCATAGCAGTGGGTATGTCCAAAGATAATAAAGTCCGCTTCCGACAGGTCATAAGGCAGATCATACCGGTCATGAACAATATAAAAAATTTTACCGCCGATGGGCACAGACAAAAACTCCGGCAAAAAATCAGCCCAGAAGCCCATATCACTGTTCCCGCGCACCACATACATAGGTATGCCCAGTTCTTTTATCTTATCATAGCAGGCTCTCGTATTCACGTCGCCTGCATGGATTAGGTAATCACAGTCCTTTAAATGGGGAATCCAGTCC
>JAGASC010000231.1 GCA_017621905.1 Roseburia sp. | reverse complement strand
TACCCATCCACATACCATCAATGCCATCATGGGTATCTCCCTCCAGGAGCTGCTCATGATTCTCAATTACCTTTTTAAATCCTGCTGCATACCTTTCTATCCACTCCTTGTCAAAATGCTTGAACCACGGAACGGAGAAACACTTCTTATCCACGCTGATCTGAAGGTGCTCCATATCCACTTCACTGGGGCATTGTGCATAGTCTGTGAAGAAAGGATGGGTATGGAGACAGTAATTGGCTCCCGGACCGCAGTTGCCGCCATTCTCGGCTCTCACCGCCGCACAGAAACGCCTTGCAGAAAGCCCGTGCAGCTCCTCTGGAATATACAGTCCCTGGGCACAGTACCATCCCCCCATGGTAGATCCGGTGGATTTATCCACACGAAGAGGTCTGATTCCCGGCAGTCCCTCCAGCAGATCCCAGAAATAATTCATCGCTTTATCAATCTCTGCACAGCGCTCATCATAATATTTCAGCTGTACCCTGGCAAGGGCGCAGCAGAGCTGGTTGGCACGTCCCTTTACGCCGCCTAACGGCATGATATAAAAGGGCTTTAAGTCATCGCTTTCCGTCACGTGTTCTGCGTCATATCTCTCGTAATGCCCATAGGCCATAGCCCTTTCGTAAAATCTGCGCTCATTGGTCACAAACATGCCCAGCTCGCCCGCAGCAAAGGATTTGCCGCTCATCATGGATATCCCAGACACATGCCCGAAGGTTCCTAGCTTCCTGCCTTTATACTTGCCACCCTGAGCATGGGAAACATCCTCTATCACATAGAGATTATGCTTTTTTGCCAAGGCCATGATAGCATCCATGTCACAGGGGTAAGCGCAGTAATGAACCACCATAATCGCTTTCGTCTTCGGCGTGATACAGCGTTCCAAGTCGTTGACATCCATGGACAGCATGTCATTGACATTACAGAATACCGCCTTTGCCCCGAAGATATTGGCCTGCGCCACACTTGCCCAGTAGGTCTTGGTCGTGCAGATAATCTCATCTCCCTTTTCCAGGCCTATAGCAAACATACAGGCTGCCAGAGACATGGTTCCATTACAATAGGCAAGCGCATACTTTACTCCCAGCCACTCCGCGAATTCTGCCGAAAACTCCTCTGCAATCTTTGTACCGGAATAGGTATTTTCACGGATAACCTTAAGTGCTGCCGCCTCATCCTCCTCTGTGATAATAGGCCATTTGAACAGTTCTTCATTCGCTTCTTCTATGTTAGGCTTCCCTCCTAACAGTGCCAACTTTTCCATTGTCTTTTCCATTGTCTTTTCCTCCGCTTGTTTTATATCGTTCAATAGATAACAAAAATTGTGTTATGCTTTTGTTCATCCATATTTATATTATATGCACTATTAAAATCTCATTCAACGGAACTTTTTTTGGAAAAAGGCACAATATTTGGTAGTTTAGAGGATAGTCTTTTGGATATGTTACATGACTTTTGTACAGATTTTTGAATTATTTTTTCCTTCCTGTATTGTAAGGAGCTCGCAAGGTAAATGCACCCAAAAATGGCCTATAGACTTATGCCTCCACAGGCCATCTCCCCCCGATGCAAAACAAATGCATATCAAGTCACAAGGTTAAAAGGTAATATGCAGCATGAATCATATTATCTCGTTCCGTTTCGATATGCCGGTTCATTCAAAAAAAGCATCCACTTTTCCGTCTCGTTCCATAACATAGAGCAACATAAGCATTCTGGGCAAATGGAAAGGACCTTTGAAAATATTACCCTTAAGCGTTGTGGACGGTGTATTGTCATAATGCAAATATCCATACCACTCTCCATTCTCTGCATCCGCAAAGTTATTGCATACATATCGCATCAGTTCCTCACATTTTTCACGGTACACATCATCCACAAACAGGTTGTATGCCATTTTTGCTGCAATAATGCCCTCGCACTGCGGCCACCACAATTTCATATCCCACTCCAACTGCACCGGCGGCATACCACATACATCCCGAAAGGCAATCACTCCGCCATACTGCTCGTCAATACCGATGGCAAAAGCGAGATCAATTACCTTTTTTCCCGCAGCAATCATAGAATCGTCTTTCAAAACAATGCCGGCACTCATCAAAAACCAGCCGCACTCTAAAGAATGCCCCGGATTTGTTACTCTGGTCGCAGGACTGTCATAAAACGCTCCATTGATGGTAACACTTTCTAATACTGCACCAATTTCTGTGTTTATATAGCCACCGTACATGATTTCTCCAGCGCAATCTCTGATAATTTTTTCATACTTTTCTCTATTTATTCCTGCACTGTACAAAACCATCGCCGTATTTAGCATAATCATTGCAGGAGCCAGTGCCTTAAAAGGAGCATTTTCGGGATTTACTTTCGGGATGGACAAACCGGAGGTTGTAAACAACCTATATGCCACATCAAAATAAAACTCGGCCCTTTCCCAAACCTCTGTCTCCTTTGTGGCTTTATACAGTTCAGCACATCCGATTGCCGCAAATGTTTCACTGTAATAATATCTTCTTTTCTGCAGTTCTCTACCATCATTCGTTACTGTAAAAAACATACGGCCGTCAGAATCCGTACATTTTGGCAAGAATCCATAAATATTTTTCGCTGCCGTAAGATATTCTTCTCTTTGTTCAATGGTATTATATGCTTTGCAAAATACCCATAAAGCTCTGCCCTGAAACCAGACACTCTTATCCGTTCCGTAGATGTTCCCCTTCTGATCCAAGCAGGTAAATATACCCCCGTTTTCCTTGTCAATACCATTTTTTAGCCAAAAATCCAAAACATCATTTTGTAAATATTCTTTCAGATTCATATATAAAACCCACTCCTTCCTCGTCGTATTTTTGTGTAAACCCACAATATCAGTAGCGCCCCATAACACTCTGTATCTTCTCATACAAATTTTGATTCATTACATTATCTGACTTGCGCACCAGCAAAAACGATGCACGTACACTTCCGCATTCCACTCCACAAAACTTTCATATTTCTTTCGCTGCCGCATACAATGAACCTGTACCTGTCATGCCAAGAATATTATAAATAAACCGTAGCTTTTCAGCTTTTCATAGTTACGATATATATTTCAGTACCATTTTTTCGGTTCACAAGCAATGTCACTTAGTTAGAGTAGTCTCGGAAACATTAGAATTACTTTATTTCTATTGCAACAACCATTCTACCTGTTTCTTTACCGCATTAATAATTGGTCCTGCAAAAAAAGCAATCACCAGAGTTACCACTCCAAAGCCGCCGCCCAGCAGATAACCGATTACCATAAAACTAATATCCCATATTATTTGGCAATACTTAAACGACTTATGTAACTGTTCCGAAACAATGAAAGGGATTTTTGTTTAATTCCGGGTACTTCATAAGTTCATGAATCACAAATTCATTTTCTATTATTTCTTCCATAAAAAAATGCAATCTTATACCTCCCTCTGCTACACATCACAAATTGTAACTGTTCCGTACCTTCACAGTTACGTGAGCAAGCCTATTAAACTCCCTCTGCGATGAGGGCTTGCTTTTACAATATTTAGATATTTTTACGGTTCATGCAGTAAATGCATGAACGTGAAATATTGCCACGCTCATCATAACACGCATAAAATGCCGTAAATATTCTGGTAAACTTTTTCTACTGCCATTACTTTACTTACGTAAAGAGATCTCGATAGCAGCGCCTTCCTCCTGATTATCCGTAAAAGAAACACTTATCTCATTTTTTCTAAATTCGATTCCTGCACCGGAAAAACGTTCTTCTTCCCAACATGGTTTGGCACCAATAATAACCGGACTCGGATGATCTATGCCGTCATCCCCAGGCTGTAACACCTGCAGAGTATGTTCATGTCCCGTTATCATAACATCCGGCCTGATATTTTCCTTTATTAGTTCAGACCATTCTGTATATAGTGATCTCTCTATTTCAAAAATGGATTTCTTAGGCAGTGTAAACGGATTGTGTACCACAATTACTTTCCACATAATTTCGGGATTCAAATATTCTTTTTGCAGGATTACTTTTTTGATAAATTCTGTCTGGCGCTTTCGAAAACTGTGGCAACACACCGTATTTCCATACTCTAAGCTACTATCCACCTTATCTTCTCCACAATCAAGTACAAGTCCCCAAAGTTTCCCAAGGCGAAATGTAAAATAAGTATTGCCGTTCTCATTTGGAGTGTAGTCTGCTATTTTCTCTGCATACTTCCCCCGCATATCATGATTTCCCCTCGCAAAGACAATTGGTATTTCTCCCCTTGTAACTTCCGAAGCAATCCTGTAAATCGAATCAAAATACTCTAACTTATCGCTGCTGTCCGGTATATCTCCATTCATAATTAAAAAATCAATCTTTCCGTATCCCTGCGCAGCAGCGATTGGTTCCTTCTCCATATTGTGCGCGTCTGCAATATGATAACACCGTACATTTTCTCCACTTACCGGTCGAAACACGAAGGTTACCTCTTTTACTTCTTCCGTCTCCGTAAAATATGCTTTTCTCTCAATGATCTTCCTTTCACATATCGTATAACTACCCGCCACGTCTAATTCATCTGCAGGAACTATCATACGGTGAATCTGCGTAAGCGAACGCAATATTCCATTTGATTCATCATAATATTCCTGATTCCCTACTTTTACCCACATCATAGTCTCTTCCGTCGTCTGAACCATAATATGATAAGTATCATGTACTATAAATACTGCTGGTTTGGTCTTCATCATACACC
>JAGASC010000230.1 GCA_017621905.1 Roseburia sp. | reverse complement strand
GTTTGCCCGGTGCAATATAACTTTCTGTGAACAGCGGCGCCTTTCCGATTCCCATTAACACCCATGTGGTTCCTGCGGACAGAAGCATATCGCCTTCCTGCACTGCACCGCCGCCGATAGATGCACAATACTGGTCATGGGCGCCGTTAAATACTGCAATCCCCTCCGAAAGTCCCGTTTGCTCTGCGGCTTCTTTCCGCAATCCTCCGATATAAGTGCCGGTGGGGAGCACTTCGGGCAGTTCTTTTTCGGTAATATCAGCCATTTCCATCAGTTTTTTGTCCCAGCAGCCCTGCTCTACGTTATAAAGCTGGCGGATTGCTGCGTTTGTCGGGTCGATGACCGGATTGCCTGTCAGGAACTGATTTACTACCTCCAGAGTAGACAGGTACTTTTTTGCCTGCAGTGCCGGCAATGACTGTTGATTTGCAGATAATTCATGCGCTGCCGGATTTGCTTCCTCTGCTTTTCTTAAATGCCGGATTTTTGCAGCATCCAATGCGGGATTTATTTTCCAGCCCGTGGTGCGGTAAATATATTCACTGCCCAGGCAGGCTTCTATCTCTTCCGCCTCAGCTGCGGAACGGGTATCCATCCAGGTAATGGCATTTCCAAGGAATTCTCCTTTTTCATTTACAGGCACCGTACTGCTTCCCTGGGTGGAAAGAGAAATCCCTCTCACTTCCCGTGCATCGATTCCTTTTACCGCCTCCCGAATCGCCAGAACAGATGCATCGATCCAGTCTCGCGCACTCTGTTCAATACGACAGCCGTTGCTGATCAGGGGATATCCGCTGCTTCCCACTGACAGTACGTTTCCCTGCTCATCTGCAAGCAGTGCCTTTGTACAGGTGGTTCCAATATCCAGACCAATCACGTACATGTTATTTCCTCTCTTTCTTTATTCTTTTGCAATCGTAACCTGTATTCCAACGTCCTGCAGCTTCTTTTTATTCTTCTCTGAAATACCTTCATCTGTGATTACCCGGTCCACATCTGCAAAGTTAGCGTACCCCACCTGTGCACAGTTCAAAAATTTATCCGCAGTACAAAGAATAATGGTTTCATTGGAATTGGCCATTGCAATCTCATCCAGCCTGGCCGTATCAAAATCTGTTGTAGTAAAAAATTTCTTCATATCACAGCCATCGGTTCCCAAAAAGCATTTGGTAAAATGCACTTTTTCCAGAGCTGTCTCTGCCAGATATCCGGCAAAGTCCTTTCTGTGGCTCCGGTATTCTCCTCCGATCAGTGTAATGGGAACCTTGGGGGCAAGGATTTCAAAATTTGCCAATGAATTTGTATATACTCTCACATTTATGGGCGTTTCCTCCATCCTGTGAAGCAGTTCCATGCAAAAACACAATACCGTGGTACCTGTATCGCAAAAGATGACATCTCCCTCCTTCAGCAGATCGCATGCCTTATGCGCGATGGCTTCCTTCTCTTTCAGGTTGTTTTTTACCAGCCGCTCGAAGGAGTACTCTGTCGGATTTTTTCCCGGAAGCTGAATGCCGCCATGAACCCGTATGACCTTTCCTTCTTTTTCCATCCTGGTAAACAAGCGCCGCGCGGTAGATTCTGAAATCCGTAACATTTCAATTACTTCCGCTAATTCCAGCTTTCCCTTCATGCGAAGCTGATTCATCAGTTCCTGTTCATGATTATTTTTCATAACATCACCATTCCTCTTTTTTCTTGATTCCGTTTTCTTTTAGTAACAGTTCAGATACCTTCACTGTTACTTCTCTTATACAATGCACACACCGTTCTGCTTCGGCACTTATACTTTCTCTTGAGATTATAGCACATGCAGCTCCCTATGTACACTCTTTTTTGCTCATTTCATTCACGTATTGTTGACTTATGACCGTTTCAGTCTTATAATAACCTTATCATTTTAACGAAAAGAGGTATGACTTATGGCACTTTTACCTATAACGCCCTACGATAAAACATTTTATGAGGAACAGTTAATGGATTTTCTTCCCGACAAATTTATTGACTGCCACAATCACATCTGGTTAAGCCGTTTTGTTACCGGTCAGGATAATGCCTGCCGTTCCTGCGCATGGCCGGAAATGGTGGCAAAGGACAATTCCATTGAAGATTTAATGCAGACCAATCTGGATTTGTTTCCGGAGAAGACTGTAATTCCGGTATTGTATTCTTATGTAAATGTAGCAGTGGATACCAAACAGTCGAATGCTTATGTGGCAGAATGTGCCCGGAAGCACCATTTCCCGGCACTGTATCTTTCCCGCCCCAAGGAGCCTATTGAAGAAATCGAAAAAAATGTGATTTCCGGTGGCTTTTGCGGTCTGAAAGTATATTTAGAGTTCGCACCGGCCTATATTCCTACAAATGAGATTCGCATCTATGACTTCCTGCCTCACGAACAATTGGCACTTGCCGACAAACACGGCTGGATTGTGCAGCTGCATATTGCCCGACCAAAACGTCTGGCGGATCCATTAAATTACATTCAGCTGTGGGAAATTGAGCAGAAATACCCCAACCTTCAGCTTCTGGTAGCACATTTAGGCCGTGCCTATGCCAACGAAGACATCGGAGATGCCCTGGAATATTTAAAACACACTGAGAAAACCATCTGGGATTTTACCGCGAATACAAATGCTTACGTTATGGAGCAGGTACTAAATTATTTTGGTCCGGAACGCTTCATTTATGGTTCTGATTTCCCGATTTTCCGTATGCGCGCCCGCCGTGTGGTAGAAAACGGCTTTTATATCAATGAAATTCCGCAGAACTCGTTAGGTGATGTGTCGAAAGATCCACATATGCGCGAGATTCCGTATCCGGAAGCAGAGCAGATTACTTATTTCATCTACGAAGAAATCGCTGCCTGCAAAAAGGCTGCCAAAAAACTGGGGCTTACCCGCAAAGATATCGAAAATATTTTTTATGAAAATTCAGCACGCATTTTTCATGTCAACCAAGTGAAATAACACCCGGCATAAGGAGGCAAACATGAGCGATTATGGAAATATCTGCAAATTTTCAAACACAGGTGAGGTATATCAGGACCTCTTTGCCTTTCAATTTATATATGAAACGCTGCCGGAGCAGCTGGGCAATAACCGTTCTTATGCTGCTTTTTGCTGCCATCTGGTGACAGAAGGGGAAGCTGTGTTTCATACATCCAACGGCGACTGGGCACTAAAAAAAGGGGATATTTTCTTTGCTTTTCCTTCCCTAAATTTTACGTTGGGATTAGGCGCTGATTTTAAATATCTCTATATCGCCTTTGTCGGACGACACGCTTCCGACCTTCTGGAATCCTTGGGTATTACCAGGGAAACCCCTGTTTGCCCAGGTTATGAAAATTTACTGGACGTATGGTTTGATGCCTTCTCCAAATGCAACACGGAAAATCTCTCATTTATGGCAAAGGGACTGCTCTACCATACCTTCGCCCTCTTTAAACAACCGGTGCCCGCAGAAACAAAAAGCACCGAAGACTACAATAATATCGTGACAAAAATACGTGATGCCATTGAACAGGATTATGCCAATGCGGATTTATCCCTGGACTATCTTTGCGCACTTCATCACTATAACCCGAAATACATTTCCCGCCGTTTCACGGAAATCATGGGGGTCAGTTTCTCGGACTACACCACTTCCTGCCGCATTCGCCACGCTTGTGCTCTATTGGACGAAAGCAGAATGAGCATTCGCGACATTGCCATTTCCGTGGGTTATCGGGATGCCCTCTATTTTTCCAAGGTTTTTAAGAAGATTATGAAAACCTCACCGAGTGAATATCGCCAACAGACGGCTGCAGTGAGAGGGAAAGATTTGTGACAAATCCTATCTCGCCTCTTCATTTTTTTTGGTTACGTGAAAAAATTGAAAGGGTGTCTTAAATGATCTATTTTAAGACACCCTTTGGTATACGTTCCAAGAAGGTTCACGACCTTCTTCCAGATTCTTAATAAAGTTGTTTGCGCCATCTCAAATGTTTTCAAAATATTTATCAGAATAAAATCGGAATCTTCTCAGAAAGCCACAGCCCAAGTCCAAAGGATGCAGCATTCGCCACCAGGGCATACACCCAGATCTTTGCCTTTGAAGCCGGCTGTTCCATATCCGAATTCAGTTTCTTCGCATACCACGTACCCTCCGCCGCAAACACCAAAAGCTCCAACGAAAAGTACTTTGAATCACATCTTGTAAATTCGTGCATATCGTGGTAGGATAAAACTATGCTAAAAATTTAACAATCTCAATTGAGAGGGAAATTCTCTGCTCCTGTGACTACAAACTGCTGTCGTCAAACTCTATGAGCAGAGTTACATTTCTTTCGCAAAAATTTTTTTAAAAATCAGGAGGATTTTGTGATGGATTTTTCACAGGAATACAATCAGAAACTCGTATCCGCGGATGAAGCAGTAAAATTGATCAAATCCGGCGACTGGGTAGATTACGGCTGGTGTGTCAATACAGTAGATGCACTGGATAAAGCGCTGGCAAAGCGTACCGATGAATTAAAGAATGTAAATCTGCGTGGCGGTATCTTGATGAAACCGCTGGCTATTTTCGAAAGAGAGGACGCAGGAGAACATTTCACCTGGAATTCCTGGCATATGTCCGGTATTGAGCGCAAGATGATAAGCAAAGGCTATGCGTACTACGCTCCGATCCGTTATTCCGAGCTGCCCCGCTATTATCGCGACTCCAACTGTCCCGATGATGTGGCAATGTTCCAGGTTGCGCCGATGGATTCCCATGGTTACTTCAATTTCGGACCAAGCGCATCCCATCTGGGCGCAATGTGTGAGACTGCGAAGCACATTATCGTAGAGGTCAATGAAAATATGCCACGCTGCCTTGGTGGTACAGAATGCGGCGTACATATTTCTGATGTTACTTACATCGTTCAGGGAGATAACCCGCCAATCGGCGAGATGGGCGCAGGCGGTCCTGCCACAGAGGTTGACAAAGCAGTTGCAAAGTTAATCGTGGATGAGATTCCAAATGGTGCCTGCTTACAGCTGGGTATCGGCGGTATGCCAAATGCGGTTGGTTCTCTGATTGCAGAATCTGATTTAAAGGACTTAGGTGTTCACACAGAGATGTACGTAGATGCCTTTGTTGATATTGCGAAAGCAGGAAAAATCAACGGTTCCAAAAAGAATATTGACCGTTACCGTCAGGCCTATGCCTTCGGTGCAGGTACGAAAAAGATGTACGATTACATGGATGAAAATCCGGAGCTGATGAGCACATCAGTGGATTACACCAATGATATCCGCTCTATTTCTGCGCTGGATAATTTCATTTCCATCAACAATGCAGTAGATATCGATTTGTTCGGACAGGTAAATGCAGAGTCCGCAGGAATCAAGCACATCAGCGGTGCCGGTGGACAGTTGGATTTCGTGCTGGGTGCATATCTGTCTAAGGGCGGAAAGAGTTTTATCTGTCTTTCTTCTACTTTTAAAGGTAAAGACGGCAGCCTTCAGTCCCGTATCCGCCCCACTCTGGCAAACGGTTCAATCGTTACCGACACCAGGGCAAATGTACACTATGTAGTAACTGAGTACGGTAAAGTGAATGTAAAGGGTCTGTCCACATGGCAGAAAGCGGAAGCGCTGATTTCCATTGCTCATCCGGATTTCCGTGATCAATTGATTGCTGAAGCAGAAAAAATGAATATTTGGAGACGATCCAACAAGTAGTTAGACGATTACTTTCGCCGTTTTCGGGGTCTATGGAGAAAAATTGTTCTCTGAGACCCCGTTTTCTTTTCATTTTTACAGCAGATGGGACATCCGCTCTTTGATTTCATTTCCGGTCGGAGTTGCTGCAAGACCGCCTTTGCTGGTTTCCCGGAGATCCTCGTGCATACTGCGGCCGATGGCGCGCATAGCGTCAATGACTTCGTCTGGCGGTATTTTGCTGAAGATTCCGGCCATGGTCATGTCAGCGGAGGTCATGGCATTTACGGCTCCCATGACGTTTCGTTTTACGCAGGGTACTTCCACCAGTCCGGCTACCGGATCACAGGCCAGGCCGAGAAGATTTTTTAGGGCAAGGGCTGCTGCATTGGCGATTTCTGTGGCGCTGCCTCCGAGCAAGTGTGCCACTCCGCCGGCTGCCATAGCGGAGGCGGAACCGATTTCGGCCTGACAGCCGCCGGCTGCACCGGCCAGGAATGCCCGGTTTGCGATCACACCGCCAATTCCTGCTGCTACGAACAGCGCCTCTACCATCTGGTCTTCAGTGTAACCCCGTTCTTCCTGCAGGCTTAATAATACTGCCGGAACTACGCCGCAGGAGCCTGCTGTCGGGGCGGCTACGATTCGTTTCATACAGGCATTGGATTCGCTGGTCTTTAACGCTTTCTCCATCACTTTTCCGATAAATTCACCGCACAGCAATTTTCCTGCTTCTCTGGCCTCCTGCATTTTTTTCCCTTCGGTTCCCACAAGGCCGCTGGCGGACTTTAAGTTGGCGTCGTAGTGCTCATCCGCATACTGCATAGCCTGATACATCCGACGCATCTGCTCAAAGGATTCTGCCTCCGTAATTCCCTGCTCCCGGCAATCATCCTCCTGCACAATTTTCCAGAATGGTTTACCGCTTTCTTTTTCTATTTGACATATTTCTTCTAATGATTTATACATATTTGATCCCTCTCTTACTCCCCTGCCAGACTTAAATAGGTCACTTTTAATATTCCCTCAAGATGCTCTAACCATTCAATAGATTCCCGCGGAACTTCCTGGTCGCACTCCACCACCATGACAGCCCTACCGCCGCGGCCGTCCCGGTAAAGCTTTACCGTAGCGATATTGATGGATTTATGAGCCAGCATAGAAGCTACCTCTGTCACATGCCCTGGCTGGTCCACGTTATGGACAATCAATGTGGGGTAATCTCCGCTAAAATTAGCACTTAACCCATCCAATTCTTGAATTTGAATCTGTCCGCCGCCGATGGATGCCGCCACGATTTCCAGAGTCCGGCCTGTCACTCCTGTCAAATTCATCTTCACTGTATTGGGATGTGCCTCTCCTAAGTCAATTCCATTCAACGTAAAGGTCATGCCTCTGCTTTTTGCGATTTCAAAGCTGTCCGGAATATCCGGGTCATCTACTGCCATTCCTAAAAGGCCGGCGATTACCGCCCGGTCTGTACCATGTCCTTTTCCGGTTGCCTGAAAAGAGCCGTGGAAATAAATCTGTGCATCTTTTACCTCCTCTGCCAGAAGTTTCCTGCTGACTCTTCCGATTTTGACAGCTCCTGCCGTGTGGGAGCTGGAAGGCCCTACCATCACAGGCCCGATAATATCAAGTAAATTCATAAGCTTCCTCCATATCAGCGAATTGCGCTGTTTTTCAACAACACTGCGTAAATAATACAATGTGCAGCATTAGTTCTGATGCACATATTTTATACTATTATCTGCTTTTCAGTCAACATTTTACCACATATCACGCAGGTTATACTTATCAATTGGCTGTTTTACATGTTGTGACCACGAATCACTTAGCGTTTTGGACACACTTTGTTCATTTTTTATTCATATTTTATAGAAAAACACCGATTGTTCAAACTTTTTTATTCATCTTCCCAATTGATTTTTGACCGAATAAGCGATATAGTCTCTTAGTATCGCAAAATAGGCTTTACAATATCTTTACGCATATTTTACTCAAGAAAAACAGGCAAACTTTTTGTTGCGATTCACCGGAATATGTGACCGCAGCATCGTAAGGGATTTTGCCCACGACACATACAGTATTGATTGGGAGGTTTATTTTATGAGAGAAAAATTCCAAAATTTGAAACAAAAGTTACAATCGCTAAAGAAGCCCCATTCCGAGAAGTATTACAAACGGATTGCATTTTTTAACAAATATTCTCTGGTATTTCATTTTCTGCTGGCCTGCTTTCTGATTTTTGTGATTGAAGTGATATCCAGAAGAGATGTGGTAAGTGCAGTGACCTTTATCAGCAACCATACGCTGGCTTACCTGTACAATGCGTTCATTATTTTTGCATCCCTGTCCTTAGTTTACCTGACTAAGTACCGGGCGCAGCTGCGTTTGCTGATCAGTGGTATCTGGATATTTTTAGGCACGGTAAATGGTCTGATCCTTTCCAACCGTGTCACACCTTTCAGTTACACGGATATCAAATGTCTTTCCGATTTGTTTGCAATGCAGAATACCAGCTATTTTACGGCTGAGGAAGCAACCGTTATTGTTTGTATTGTGGTTTCTTTCTTTGCATTTTTAGGATTCCTTTTTATCAAAGGGCCCAAATATCAGGGAAAACGACACACTGTTTTAGGACCGGTCAGCATCTGTGCCTTTCTTCTGATTGGTCTTCCTGTCACAACACAGGCAGCGCAGAACTCGAATATCCTTGCTTCCTATTTTTCTAATATCGCGCAGGGATATTCCGATTACGGTTTTGTGTACGGTTTTTCCACCAGCGTAGTTGGACGTGGTATGGATAAGCCGGCGGATTATTCTGAGGAGACAATTCATAATATTGAAGCCTCTGTAGATTCTGCGAAGGAAGAAACCTCTGTGACCGCTGAGACTGCACCGAACATCATTTGTGTTCTGCTGGAGTCCTTCTGCGACCCATATGAAATTAACTTTTTGAATATGTCCGAGGATCCGGTTCCAAATTTTCACTACTTAGAGGAGAATTTCTCCAGCGGTTATCTTACGGTTCCGGTGGTGGGCGCAGGTACTGCCAACACGGAGTTTGAGATTTTGACCGGTATGAGCATGCAGTATTTCGGTACCGGAGAGTATCCTTATAAAACGATTTTAAAGGAAACCGATTGTGAGAGCATTGCTTCCGATTTATCCAAGATTGGTTACGGTACTCATGTGGTACATAACAACACCGCAACATTTTACAGCCGTAACAATGCTTTTTCCATGATGGGATTTGACACCTTTACCAGCAAGGAACTGATGAATATCACCGATTATACGCCGAACGGCAACTGGCCGACCGATGATGTGCTTGTAAAAGAGACGGTGAAATCCATGGATGCCACTCCCGGCCAGTCTGATTTTGTATATACCATTACGGTGGAGGGACACGGCGATTATCCGACCGAAAAGGTTCTGAAAGATCCGGCGATTACCGTTACCGGCGGCGCAGATGAGGCTTCCAATAACCAGTGGGAGTATTATGTAAACATGATGCATGAGGTGGATGATTTTATCGGAGACCTGATCAAAGCAGTGAATCGCCGGGGTGAGGATACGATTATTGTGTTTATTGGTGACCATCTTCCTACCTTAGGACTTGAAGATGCCGATATGAAATCCGGCGATATTTTCAAGACGAAATATATTACCTGGAATAATATGGG
>JAGASC010000229.1 GCA_017621905.1 Roseburia sp. | reverse complement strand
TTCCCCAGGTCAGCACATAGATGTCGATGGTATCTGAAACACTTTTTACCAGGCCGTTTCCCAATAGATACTGTACTTCAAATCCAGCATTCAGCACATTTCCCACATTCATTAAAAGCAAAATCATGATAGTCGGCCGGATTCCCGGTAAGGTAATATATTTGATTTTTGCCCATCTGCCGCCGCCATCAATGGATGCCGCCTCATACAAACACGGATCAATCGCCGTGATCGCGGACAAATAGATAATTGCATTCCAGCCTGTCTCTTTCCACACATTTGCAAATGCTACGATAGGCCAGAAATAAGATGGATTTGCGAAAAAGTTGATGGGACTGTCTATTATATTCAGATTCACTAACAACTCGTTGATGATACCGTTGGAAGATAATGCATCATGTAAAATGCCGGTAACTATGATCCATGAAAGGAAGTGCGGCATATATGATATTGTCTGAACCGTTTTCTTTCCAATTTTAGAATGGATTTCATTTAATAAAATCGCAAATACAATTGCCATTACAAAGGTACATACCAGATTGAGCACTCCCATGCCCAAGGTATTTCGGAGTACTTTTAAAAACGTCGCATCTGAGAATAGAAATTTAAATTTTTCCAGTCCCACAAATGCAGAGTGGAAAAAACCATCCTTTGGCTTATAATTCTGAAATGCCATAATCCAGCCACCCAAAGGAAGATAGTAAAAAATGATTCCATAAATCACGAAGACTGCCGACCAGATTAATAGCACTTTCTGTCTTTTTATTTCTTTCCATGTAATCGGAATCTTATTTGTTGTTTCTGCTTTCTTTTTGCGACTCATATTCTGCCTCCTTATGTTTTGTTCCCGCCGGACGAAACCGGCGGGAACATCCAAATCTATTTTCAGCCTGCATGCTTGCAGCTCTGTGTACTTGCAGTTCTGCTTACTTGCAGTTCTGCTTACTTGCAGTTCTACTTGCTCGCAATTCTGCTTACCGTCTACTCAACACCGACTCTCCGGTTCAGTTCTGTCTGCATCTCCGCCAGGAAATCTTCCGGATTGCAGGCTCCATATGCTTCCATGTAATCATTCCATGCAGTCTCAAAATCCTCAGACATTACAATCTTCGGCAGCCACTCATGTTTTACTTCGCCCATTTTGGTCCACGCAACACCACCCGGGGTAGCCGTTGTCAAGCTGTTGGAATAGGAATACATCGGGAACCATACTCCTGTTTCCTCTTTCTTAGAACCGATCATATCCGGATAGTTTTCTGCCCCGTAGGCTTCAAAGCATTTTACAAGAGGCTCCGCAAGACTGTCAAAAAATTCAGAGGTCTGCTGGGTCGGCTGCATTGCATTGATGCCGTCTCTGCTCGTTCCAAGCCACTGCGGGAAATAGGAATAGGTACAAAGGTGGGAAGCCTTATATTCGGTGTCGGCTGCCTGCATTCTCATTTCCTCGGTTCTGTAATATAAACCGTTTTCGTCCACCAGATAGTCCACACCTTCCACGCCCCAGAAACGAAGGTCATGAATTTCCTGATCCAGCAAATCATTGATAAATTTAAATGCTGCGTCTATATTTTCACAGCTTGTTGTAACCGCGATACCGTTGGAATTGTTCAAAGTATCTCCATATGTATGCCACATGTTATCCATGCCTTCTTCAATGGTAAGGCCCAGCGGCACGTAGTTGCATCCCGCTTTGTCCAAGCCCTGCTGCTTAAATACATCGTTGACCGTGTATGCGAAATCCCACCACTGGTCGCACATGCCAAGCACCGCGCCTGTGGATAATTTTGCAATATATTCGTCATAGGTCTGTGTGCCAAATTCGATATCAATGATGCCTTTTTGGAATTCTTCATTTAATTTATTAAAGTATTTATATGCGGTGTCCGTTGTGTTGTAGTCAACAACTGTCATAGTGTCTGTATCTACGATTACAGAACCGTCATTCGGATATCCGTCCAAAAATTGCGGTGCATTTTCAATACAAAAATAGCGCCAGTCCTCACAGAGCATGGTATATGGGATTACATCTGCACCCTCCGGTGTGGTGGGATTTGCTGCGGCATAGGCTTCCAATACGTCAAAATACTGGTCTAAGGTATGGATTTCGGGATATCCCGCCCATTCCAGAACTCTTGCCTGAATCCAGAATGCCTCATCATTGTGCGTGGTGGACCGGTCTTCGCCGTAGGAATTCTGAAATACGTTCGCCCAGTAGATGTGTCCGTCTTCCTGGCGGAACAAATCCCATTCTTCCTCGGAATACAATTCTTTGATGTTTGGATATTTTTCAATATACTCGTCCCATGCCACCAATGCTCCGGCATCATATAACTGCATCATTGCTTCGCTGCCATTGATGAAATCCGGATAATCGCCGCCGGCAATGATGGTGCCGATGGCTTCTGCGTCGGTCTGTCCTGTCATCCAGGTCTCCTTGCATTTTGCGCCGATCTTTTGTGCGATGATTGCCTGGATCTCATTGTCATCATTGATTTCTTTTTCCGGCATTGCGGTAAACATGGTAAATTCGATGATTTCATCTTCGGAATATCCTTCTTTTTCTTCCCCTTCTTTTACCGTCTGATTTGTCTCTGCAATGGATCCGGAAGGTTTCGTCCCGCCGCCGCAGCCGGCAAACAAAGATGTTATCATAAGTACTGCCACCCCAAATGCTGTTGCTTTTTTCATTTTCGCGCTACCTCCATAATGAGGCGATTTTTGCAAGCGAAGCATCTCCGCTTTGGTTCCGCAATGCGAATTGTGGATTCGTATCTGCGTTTCAAATTTGTGACGCCCCGACACAAATTTGTGTTTGAAAAGTAATTTTTACGGTAACTTGTGTTTCCTTTTCAAATCAGAACCCCTACATGGAAATTGTTTTTGAAGGATTTCGTTGCCCTCTACTATTATTATATTTTTCCGGCGTTTTGGAACAACCCGAGAAAACGCATAAAAAAGCAGGGTAAATTATAGATTTTCCATAATGATTATTATATTCGGTTCTGTCTGCGAAACTTTGCCGGTGTACAACCTTTGACTGCGATAAAACGATTGATAAAATAATCCAGATCTTTATATCCTACTTCCTGCGCGATCTCATATATTTTATCATCGGTGCGGAGCAGACGTGTTGCGGCCTGCTCCATACGATAATTGTTCAGGTAATCCTTAAAGGAAACGCCATATTTTTTCCGGAAGATCTGACCCAGATATGCACTGTTCACAAAATATTTCCGGCTCAGTTCACGCAGGGTCAGGTTTTCTGCATAGTTTTCCCGAACCTCGCGCTCAATCTCCGCCAATACGCCTCTTGATACATTTTTCCGAAGCTGGGCCAGATACTCTGCGTATTCACAGGAAAAGCGTGACAGATGCAGACTGCTGCCACGCATAATTCCCTCCTCAAAAGAACTTTCACTGATATAATGCAGGATTTCCTCCTGATTCACACAGTCATCCTGCTCACATGCCAGATGGATCAGCTGGAACAGTAAATAATTGATGTTCAGATTGATCGTATCTCCTGCAAGTCCCATCTGCTTCATTTCCTCATAGAGCCGGTCTACGCTCTTTCGTATCTGAATCTTATCGTTCTGCTCGATTGCTCCGATCAGTGCGTCCAATCCCTGCTTGCAAAGAACGATTCCGCCCCGGTTGACCTGCACCTCATCTTCATAGTAGTAAATATCTTTTTTTACACGAAAAGCTTCGAAAGAACCCAGCACACAGGCTGTTCGATAAGATTTTGCAATGCCGGAAATATCTGTGACGCTTTTTCCCGCCAGCATACGCACCGGACGCTGCAATACCGTCTCCAGATTTTTTCGGAAGTCTTTCAGATATTCCTGTTCCGTCTTTTCCGCTTTTGCCGCCATATAATCGCAGAATATAAACCCAATATCATAATTTTTTTCATCTCCGGATACATCAAAAATACAGTGACTTTCCTCCTCTTTTAAATAGTCCACACAGGCCTGATAGAGTTTGCGCTGCAGCTGGCGGAGTTCCCCATCCTCGCGCTCCACCACCTCCATGGTGTCGTAGGTCTCAATGTCGATATAACGGATTTATTCTGACAAATGCATGTGAGTTTTCACATACTCCAGATTCTGCCTGTCATGTTTGCCATAAAGCAATGCAATCACATTTCTCGCAAGGTAAGCGTGTTCTAATTCCTGCCGTTTCTGCGCGTCAAGCCTGGTGCGCATGGACATATGCGCCACTTTGCGCAAAATAGTCAGCAGCTCCTCTTTTTCCACCGGTTTTAGCACATAGTCCATGCATTTGCAGCGGATTGCCTGCCTGGCATAGGTAAAATCACTGTATCCGCTCAAAATAACAAAATATGCGTCTGACAGATTCTCTGTACGGATTTTTTCCAATAGCTCAATTCCTGTCATTACGGGCATTTTGATGTCGGCGATGACCAAATCAGTCGGATTGTCCTTTATATATTCCAAGGCCTCCTGTCCATTCGCGGCTGTGGCTGCGACTTCAAAGCCTTCCTTTTTCCAATCAATCAGCACAGATAAACCCTGTACTATGAATGGTTCATCATCCACCAATAATACTTTCAGCATTTTTATCCCCCCAATCTATCCAAAACTTTCTATGCGCACAGCGTGCTGCATCCCAAGTGGGATACGAATCTGTATCATGGTTCCCACACCTTTTTCACTTTCGATCTGGAACTGTGCCGTATTTTCTGTCACCATCTTAAGACGCAGACAGGCGTTTACCATGCCCACAGGCCCCTTCTTCTGCAGGCACTCCATACTGGCATTTTGTATCCGGTCCAAAAGGTCTGCCAGAACCGCTTCCTCCATGCCACCGCCGGTATCCTCCACTTCCAGAATCAGAGTTTTTTCTTCCTTATAAATCCGCACAAAAATCCAGCCCGGTGCTGTTTTGCTCTCAATTCCATGTACACAGGCATTTTCTACAAAGGTTACCATCGTAAGCTTTGGAATCAGAATTTTTTCGCAGCCCGGTTCTACGTCAAGCTCATAGGAAAGACGATCGCCAAAGCGATATTTCTGCAGTCCTAAATAGGCCTCCACAAACTCCATTTCTTTTTTTATTTCTACGGAATCATTTCCCCAATCCACATTCTGACGCTCCATGATTGCAAGCTTTTCCACCATAGCGGCCGTCTCGAATTCCTGTTTTAGAATGCTGTGCATGCGAATACTTTCCAGTGCATTAAACAGGAAATGGGGATTGATCTGGCTGTGCAGCGCCAAAAGCTCCGCGTTTTGTCTGGCAATGTCCGTCTCCTGAGCATGCAGGCGATCTTTGTAGGAACGCTTTATCTGCGTCAGCAGCAGCCAGGGCAAACTGATGTTGACGAGGAGAAGCATCAGAATGATCGGCAGGTTTTCATACAGCGTATCAAAAATATTAGTCTGTGGATTTAATAGGTAGATCTGCATGCTGCAGTCATAAAGTACAATTTCTTTTTCGTAACCCACTTCGGAGGCTCTCGTAAATGTTTCAAAGTCCTGTCCCAGGTTATTGTGCCCGTCATTGGACAACAGGATTTTTCCGTCCTGACAGATATAGACCGGGAAGTTGTAGCTCATCTGCCCTAAGGTTCTGACCAGATTGCTGTAGTCAATTTCAATTTTCAGCACTTTTTCGCAGGAGGATGCTCCAAAATAATCCATCCTGCGCAGGAACAAAAGCTTTCGTTTTGCCTGGGCAGCCGGACTTTTCCAGTCGTCGTAGATAAAATACAGGTTTGCAGCTGACTCTATGGTCTGCATGTGCTGATACCATTCGGATTCTTTTATGCCTGACAGCTTTCCGAATTCTCCTCCATTTATGAGGGTTTCATTGTCTGCATAGATTGTAAATTGAACATAATCGGAACCGATGAGCATCAAGTGATCCATGAGTTCATTTTTTGCAACGACATAATCCAGGGGCGTTTCATAGTTTTGATTTAAAAACTGCTCAATGCGGTCGTTGGTGTAGATGCTTTTGGCGATGGTCGATGCGCGCTCCACCCGGCCGGCAAGGGCAGCGTGTACCGCATCCGCTTCGCGCTCCATAGTGTGCCGGTTTTCTACCTGTTCCGCCCGGACCAGAATGGACAGGATTATGCTGTCTGTCAGTATAAGAGGAATCAGGACACATAAAAGATAGAGTGCCAGAAGTTTCTTTTTCTTGAAGTCATTTATTCGGATTGTTGATTTTTCCCCAATTTTGCGTCTCCTTTCCATTTGTTCATGGCCGGTTGCCGATCGCCAGTTGCTGCCTTCATCATAACATACGAAACTGATTTGTCCGATTTTGCGGCATTTCTTCATACAAAATCCAAACACAAAACTGTCAAAATTTTAATATTAGGATAATGGAAGAAATGAATGTACAAAGTAACAGTTCAGACAGGTCTACAGTGAAGGTATCTGAACTGTTACTGCACAAAAATAGTGGGAAAGCAACTCCCTGGATAGAGTCACATTCCCACTATTTTTATGCATTCGTTTTCCTGCTATTATTATTTGAAGTAAGCTACTCCGGACTCAAACAGTCTCAAGTCCTGCTCTCCATAAATATTCATTGCCACACTTCTGTCGCGACGTTCAGAATGTGCCATCTTACCAAGTACACGTCCATCCGGGCTTGTGATACCCTCGATTGCCATGTAGGAACCGTTGATGTTCCACTCCTCATCCATGGTCGGAACTCCTGCCTCATTCACGTACTGGGTAGCTACCTGTCCGTTCTCGAACAATTTATCCAGCCATTCCTTCGGAGCAACGAAACGTCCCTCGCCATGGGATGCCGGGTTGCAGTATACCTTTCCGGCCTCTGCCTGCGCCAGCCATGGAGATTTGTTGGTTACCACCTTGGTGTATACCATCTTGCTGATATGACGGCCGATGGTGTTGTAGGTCAGAGTCGGTGAATCTGCGGTCTGCGGGCGAATCTCGCCGTATGGTACCAGACCAAGTTTGATCAGTGCCTGGAATCCGTTACAGATACCAAGTGCAAGACCATCTCTCTCGTTTAACAGCTTCATGACAGCTTCTGTCATCTTTGCATTGCGGAATGCAGTTGCAAAGAATTTTGCGGAACCTTCCGGTTCGTCTCCGGCGGAGAAACCACCCGGGAACATGATGATCTGTGCCTGTTCGATGGCTTTTACAAACTCATCCACAGAATCACGGATGTCTGCTGCATCCAGGTTCTTGAATACCTTTACATTTGGTTCTGCACCTGCGCGCTCGAAGGCTCTTGCACTGTCGTACTCGCAGTTGGTTCCCGGGAATACCGGGATGAATACGGTCGGTTTTGCCACTTTGTTTTTGCATACATAGATGCTGTCTGCCTTGTAGATTCCGGTGGACAGTTCATCGATATCTTTGGTTGCGCGGGTCGGGAATACTTTTTCTAATGTTCCGGTCCATGCTGCCAGTGCTTCGTCCATGGAAAGCTTCATATCGCCATACACAAATGCCTGCTCTGCATTGACGCTTCCGACTACAGTTTCATTTCCTGCCAGTCCTGCTGCCGCCAGTATCTCTTTTACAACGGAAAGCTGGTCAGCCGGTACCTCTGCCACAATATTTCCGAAGCCCGGAGCAAATAAGGTGTCTGTAGACACTGCCGCATCTACGGTCACGCCAAGCTTGTTACCAAAAGCCATCTTGCTTAATGCTGCTGCAAGGCCCTTGCCATCCAGTGCATAGGCAGAAAGGATGGCGCCCTTCTGAATCATGTCATGTACTGCTGCGTATAATTTCATTACCTGCTGGTATACCGGCAGATCGTATTTGTCTTTTTCAATGGTAAACATTACCAGCTGGCTGCCTGCTGCCTTTAATTCCGGTGTGATAATGTCTTTTTCTTTTGCCACATCCACTGCGAAGGAAACCAGTGTGGGCGGAACATCAATGTCATTGAAGGTTCCGGACATGGAGTCTTTTCCTCCGATGGAAGGAAGGCCGAATCCGATCTGTGCACTGTAGGAACCAAGCAATGCTGCCAAAGGCTGGCTCCAGCGCTTCGGCTCCTCGCTCATTCTGCGGAAGTACTCCTGGAAGGTGAAGCGAACCTTGCTATAATCACCACCGGCAGTTACGATTCTGGATAAGGATTCCAGCACTGCATAAACTGCTCCGTGGTATGGGCTCCAGGAGGATAAATATGGGTCGAAGCCGTAGGACATCATGGTCACTGCGTCGGATTTTCCGGTCAGTACCGGAATCTTTGCCACCATGGACTGGGTCTCAGTCAGCTGATATTTTCCGCCGTAAGGCATGTATACGCTGCCTGCGCCGATGGAACCGTCGAACATTTCCACCAGGCCCTTCTGGGAGCAGACATTTAAGTCGGCCAGTTCAGCCAGCCATGCTTTTTTCATATCACCCTCTGCCACTGCTTTGGCTACGGCCGGGGTTGCGATTTTATTCAGATAGTTCTCTTCCGGGTTTGGCATATCCACAGCTACGAAAGTCTCCTGGTGTGCGCCGTTGGTGTCAAGGAAGGCACGGGAGATATTTACCACCTCTTTGCCTCTCCACTCTAATACCAGACGCGGCTCTTCGGTTACCACTGCCACCGGAACTGCCTCTAAGTTTTCTTCTTTTGCATAGCCTAAGAACTTGTCCACGTCCTCCGGGGCTACGACCACTGCCATACGCTCCTGGGATTCGGAGATGGCAAGCTCGGTGCCGTCTAAGCCGGCATATTTTTTCGGAACCTTGTCAAGCTGTACGCGAAGTCCATCTGCTAACTCACCGATGGCTACGGATACACCGCCTGCGCCGAAGTCGTTACATTTTTTGATGACATGGGCTACTTCTTCGCGACGGAACAGTCTCTGGATTTTACGCTCGGTAGGTGGGTTACCTTTTTGTACCTCTGCACCGCAGACTGCTGTGGACTGGGTGTTATGCGCCTTGGAGGAACCGGTAGCACCGCCGATACCGTCACGGCCGGTACGTCCGCCCAGCAAAATGATGATGTCGCCCGGATCGGAGGTCAGTCTCTGTACGGCACGTCTTGGTGCTGCACCTAATACTGCACCGATTTCCATACGTTTTGCCACATAGTTTGGATGGTATACTTCTTTTACGTAGCCAGTTGCAAGGCCGATCTGGTTGCCGTAGGAGCTGTAGCCGTGAGCTGCTTCGCGCACCAGTTTTTTCTGGGGAAGCTTGCCCGGGATGGTGTCTTTTACAGATACAGTAGGGTCTGCTGCACCGGTGACACGCATTGCCTGGTATACGTAGGTACGTCCGGACAACGGGTCACGGATTGCACCGCCAAGGCAGGTTGCCGCACCACCGAAAGGTTCGATTTCTGTCGGGTGGTTGTGGGTCTCGTTTTTAAAGTTTACCAGCCACTCTTCGGTCTGTCCGTCCACTTCGATGGGCACCACGATGGAGCAGGCATTAATTTCATCGGACTCTTCCTGATCCTGGAGTTTGCCTTCTTTTTTCAGGCGCTTCATGGCCATCAGAGCGATGTCCATCAGGCAGACAAATTTGTCGTCGCGGCCTGCGTATAAATTTTTATGTGTATTTAAATAATCCTCGTAGGTTGCCTTGATTGGCTCTGCGTAATAGCCCTCGTCGAATGCCACGTCTTTTAACTCTGTGGAAAATGTGGTGTGACGGCAGTGGTCAGACCAGTAGGTGTCTAACACGCGGATTTCTGTCATGGATGGATTGCGTTTTTCCTCGTTTGCAAAGTAGTTCTGGATATGCAGGAAATCCTTGAAGGTCATGGCAAGGTTTAAGGAATCATAGAGTTCTTTTAACTCTGCCTGGGGCATATCGATAAAATCTTCGCGCTCCGGCATATTTTCAAAAATCAAAACGTCTTCCGGCTCATCGAAATTCTGCACTAGGGTTTCTGGCTTTTCCAGGTCAGTTTCTCTGGAATCTACCGGGTTGATGCAGTGTTTTTTGATTGCTGCCAGTTCTTCCTCGGTAATATCACCCTCAATCACATAAGTGGTAGCGGTACGGATGACCGGATTTTCTTCTTCGTTTAATAATTTCACACACTGCTCTGCAGAGTCTGCTCTCTGGTCAAACTGGCCCGGGAGATATTCTACGGAAAATGTTTTTGCTCCGTTTAAGTCAAAGCTTTCTTCATAGATATCGTCAACAGGCGGCTCTGAAAATACGGTTCCCAGTGCTTTCCCATAAGTTTCCTCAGAAATGTTCTCGATATCGTAGCGAATCAGCACACGCACCTTTGTCACTGCGCTAATTCCCAGATAGCTTCCGATTTCTGCGTAAAGTTCTTTTGCCTTTACCGCAAAGGCCGGTTTCTTTTCCACGTACACTCTTCTTACGTTGCTCATGTGTAAATCCTCCTAATTTTTTCCTTATTACTTCAATTCATATTTGCTGCTTGCTTCATAGCATCCGCCATAGGCAAATTGTGTGCTTTACATTTTTGCGGCGACGCTTCTCTCTTTTTATTGAGATTATAACATAGCAGCATAGATAAGCATAATTAATATATTTAATC
>JAGASC010000228.1 GCA_017621905.1 Roseburia sp. | reverse complement strand
GAGACGGTTGCAGCGGCGGAGACGGTGACGAAAGAAGAAACGACAGCTGCCACAGAGGAGACGGCAGGACAGACAGCAGAGCAGAAGGAGCGACCCAGAGGTCCGTTTGAAGAATTTACTGCCACGGATTTCGAGGGAAACCCGGTTTCTGAGGATATTTTTGAAGATTATGATTTGACAATGATCAATATCTGGGCTACCTTTTGCGGCCCCTGTATCAATGAAATGCCGGATCTGGGCGCTCTGAATGAGGAATGGAAGGAAAAGGGAGTTCAGGTGGTTGGCATCTGTTCTGATTTAGTGGACTATGACGGAACACTGGTGGAAGAGCAGTTGGAGACGGCCAAGGAGATTGTAGAGGAAACCGGTGCGTCCTATCTGCATATAAATCCGGAAGGAGATCTGGCAAGGCGCCTTCTTCCGCAGATATCCGTGGTTCCCACCACGGTTTTTGTAGACAGTGACGGAAGACAGGTGACCTCCACGGTCAGAGGTTCCAAAAGCCGGGAGGAATGGGAGAAAATGATCGAGGCACTGCTGGAGAAGCAGGCAAAGAACTGAAAAAGAGAGGTTTTTCCTATGGATAAAAAAGAAGTGTATCGTGTGATGGATGAGGCCGCAGATGTAATCTGGGGATTAAGCGACGCGATCTGGGAGGTACCGGAGACGGCCTTCCGTGAAACAAAATCAGCCGCACTGCAGTGCGAGGCATTAAAGAAGCTGGGATTTGAAGTGACGGAGAATCTGGCGGGAATTCCCACCGCATTTTCCGGACGCTGGGGCAGCGGAAAACCGGTGATCGGTATCCTGGGCGAATTTGACGCTCTGGCCGGATTAAGCCAGAAAGCCTGCAGCGCAGTGAAAGAACCGCTCATCGCGGGAGGCAATGGGCACGGCTGTGGCCACAATCTGCTGGGTGCCGGTTCCATGGCGGCTGCGTACGGAATCAAACAGTATCTGGAGAGCACCGGAAAAGAAGGAACGGTGATTTATTTCGGCTGTCCGGGAGAAGAGGGCGGTTCCGGCAAGGCATTTATGGCCCGGGATGGCGTCTTTGCTGAGCTGGATTTTGCTCTGACCTGGCATCCCATGGACTATACCTGTGCCTGGTATGAAAGCAGCCTGGCTAATTATCAGGTAAATTATAAATTTAAGGGCATCAGCTCCCATGCAGCAGCGGCTCCTCATCTGGGGCGCAGTGCGCTGGATGCGGTGGAGCTGATGAATATCGGCGTGCAGTTTTTGCGGGAGCATGTGATTCCGGAAGTGCGGATGCATTATGCGATCACCAATACCGGCGGCTTCTCCCCCAATGTGGTACAGTCAGAGGCGGAGGTTCTGTATCTGATTCGCGCGCCCAAGACACCTATCGTGCAGGAAACCTATGAGCGTGTCAACGATATCGCCCGCGGTGCGGCGCTTATGACCGGTACCCAGGTGGAGATCAGCTTTATCAAAGCCTGCTCCAATTTTGTGGTCAATGACACGCTGACTGATTGGGTACAGGCCAATATGGAAGAGACTTCCCTTCCGCAGCTGACCGGGGATGAGCTGAAATTTGCCGCTGCGATTCAGGACAGTCTGGAGAAAAAATCCGATCCACTGGCTCCTATGCTTCGCCTGATGACAAACGAGGAAGCAAAGAAGGTAAGAGAGAAGGTCACAGGCCCAGTCCTCAACTTTGTCATTCCGCGGATTCATGCCAATTCCGTCCTTCCGGGCTCCACTGATGTGGGAGACGTCAGCTGGGTCTGCCCTACCGCACAGATGACAGCGGCAGCCTGGGCCGCCGGAACACCGGCACATTCCTGGCAGGCGGTATCTCAGGGGAAAGGAAGCATTGCTCACAAAGAGCTTCTTTATGCTGGTAAGGTACTTGCCGGAACTGCCATTGATATGATTGAACATCCGGAGCAGATTGCCAAAGCCAAAGAAGAGCTGGCAGAGAGACTGGATCATAAACCGTTTGTGTCACCGATTCCGAAAGAGGTGAAGCCGAAGGCGATAGGGATGTAATTGAGATAATTACTAATATAGAATTCCGATTTTATAAATTTGACAAAGTTTGACCTGATGTATAAAGGAGACATAAAAGATGACTGAAAAAGAAAAAATGATATCGGGAAAAATATATGACCCTTCCGACAAAGAACTTGTGGCACTTAGAACAAAAGCTCATAGGCTTAGTAAAGAATACAACGAGCTCCTTGAAACAGATGAAAGGAGAGCAGAAATTATAAAGGAGCTTGGGATAGGTGAGGGTTCCATTTATTTTCAAGGACCTGGCGATAATGCATTTTTTGGTCCTAATGTCTCTCTCCTCACGCCTATTCATCCGCTTCGTTGGCAGGACAGAAATCAGTATGTAAAGCAGGACGGCACTCCTACCGATAAAGAATACGCAAAACCAATTACTATTGGCAACAACTGCTGGATTGCAGGAAATGTCACCATATGCGGAGGAGTTACTATTGGTGATGGTTGTGTTATCGGTGCGGGAAGTGTAGTTACAAGAGATATTCCACCCAATTCGCTTGCAGTGGGAGTGCCATGCCATGTAGTTCGTGAAATCACAGAAGCCGATTCATTGGAGATGCGTTAAAAAAACGATCGTAATATTATAACATGTTCAGGATTCCCGTTGACTGCAGGAACAAAATGAGCATGATTACCGGCAGAATATATCGCACCATAACATTATAGAGCTGCTTTCTGTGAAACTTGCGTCCTCCGTATTCCATCTCTTCGGCAATCCACGTCGGCTTTATGATCCATCCGATGAAGATGGAAGTCAAGAATGCAATAAACGGCATCATGAAACTATTGCTGATATAATCCATGATATCCAGAAGCTGCCCGGTACTGCCGTTCGGCAGGAGTACCTCCACATAAAAAATGCTGTAACCCAGTGCGATCACTGCTGTAGCCGCAAGGTAGATCACCGAAAGGATTCCCGTGGTCTTCTTTCTCTCCCAGTGAAAGATCTCCATAAAATTCGCTGTGATGGATTCCAGCACAGAGATGCAGGAAGTCAGCGCCGCAAATCCTGCCAGGATGAAAAAGACCAGACCTATGATACGTCCGGCTGCGCACATGCAGTCAAACACCTTCGGCAGTGAGATAAACATCAGTCCCGGCCCGGCCGCCATGCCTTCTACGCCTGAAAACACATAAATTGCAGGGATGATCATCATGCCTGCCAGAAGTGCCACACCGGTATCCATACATTCAATCATCGATATGGATCTTCCCAGATCCACATCCTTTTTTACATAAGAACCATATGTAATCATGATGCCCATGGAAACGCTCAATGAGAAGAACAGCTGGCTCATCGCATCAAGGGATATCTGCAGGAATCTGCCTATCGACATTCCCGTGAAATCCGGTGTCAGATAAACCCTTAATCCATCCAGTCCGGTCCGGATCGTGCCATCACCCAGATCATTTTTCAATGTGAGAGAATAAATCGCTATCGCGATCACCATTACCAGCAGAATCGGCATCATAATCTTCGAAACTCTTTCAATACCTTTTTCCACACCGTTATAAACGACCAGCGCCGTGATCAGCATAAAGATCAGCGCAAACTGCACCGAAGAAGTCGATGTGATAAATCCTGTAAAAAAGGTATCGGATGCTGCTTCCTTCGTTCCACCCATCAGAAACATCAGCATATATTTCAGGATCCACCCTCCGATAACCGCATAATAAGTCATGATCACAACCGGTACCAGAAACGTGATCACGCCAAGGAACTTCCACTTTTTGTTCATGGATTCGTAAGCATGGATCGCGCTCATTCCCGTTTTTCGTCCGATCGCAATATCTGTTGTCAGCAATGAAAAGCCCACTGTAACAATCAGAACCAGATATATGATCAGGAATACACCTCCGCCGTCCTTTGCGGCAAGATATGGAAACCTCCAGAGATTTCCTACTCCCACGGCACTTCCGGCCGCAGCGAACACAAACCCAAGCTGCCCGGTAAATCCGCCCTTTTTCTTCATAACAACCCACCCTTTGCTCATTTATTTGCTTGACGCTCTAATAGGATATCACTAAAATAGAGATAGATATATTTTAAGTTATTTATCTTTAAATTAAAAATTTTTTATCTATATACGATTAACGACGGATAAAAATCAGGAGGTTGGAATGGACACCTTTTCCTATAGAGTTTTTCTTACCATTGCAAAATATAAGAGCTTTCAGAAGGCCGCAGAGCTGCACCATGTTACACCGCCGGCCATCAGCCATCTGGTCAAACAGCTGGAAAAAGAGTTCGGTTTTTCCCTGTTTGTGAGAAACCACCGCAGCGTATCATTGACAACCGCAGGGGAGACTCTGCTTTCTCCTATCGCAGATATCGTAAAGCGTGAGGATGCTCTCCGACAGCTGGTTGCCGAGGTAAACGGACTTGATCAAGGGCATGTACGCCTGGGCATTTTCAATTCCATGTGCAAATACCTTCCGGATGTCATCCGCGGCTTTAATGACAAATATCCCCATATCACCTTTGAGATTTATCAAGGTTCCTATGAGGATATCATTTACTGGCTTAAGACAGGGATCGTTGATATTGGATTTCTGTCCCAGACAGTAAATCCCGGCCTGCCGTTCTATGAGATTTTTTCTGATCCGCTCATGTGCATTCTTTCCAAAGAAACTCATACAGAGTCTGAATCGGAAATCCGGCTGGAAACGCTTGCGAATGCGCCTTTTGTCATGCAGCGTGAATCCTGTGATGCCGATGCCAGGCGAATCATGGACAAGCTGAATCTGGAAGTCCGCACCATCTGTCATGTGGTCGATGACAAGACCACCGTTGAAATGGTTAAAAGCGGCTTTGGCTTTGCCATCATGCCTCGTTTGACCATGTACGGCATGGAGCAGGAAGTCAAGATGTTAAAGATCCTTCCTGAAGGGAATCGCCTGATTGGCGTATCTGTAAGGGATGAACAGGAGCTTGCACCAGCGGTGAAAAAGGTCTTTGAATATATCAGGGACTATCGTTATGAATAGTATGTCACAAGTCAGATAGCCCAAATGGCAGGATTGCATCCCAACACCGCGGGTTCTCAATCATATTTTTAGTTCCCGCACTCAATACTGATGGCATTGAATTTCTCCAGCAGATCTTCGACGCGAGTGCGGGCTTTTTCTTCCCCGCTCCGATCGATGATGGCGTGTCCCTGATGCATCATTAGGAGGCGGTTTCCGTATTCCACAGCATACCGGAGATTGTGGGTGACCATGATGGTGGTGAGCCCTTTTTCCTTGACGATTTTTCCGGTCAGCTCCATGATAACCTCGGCGGTTTTGGGGTCAAGGGCAGCCGTGTGCTCGTCAAGAATCAGGAATTCAATGGGGGTCATGGTGGACATTAAAAGAGCCATGGCCTGGCGCTGTCCGCCGGAGAGAACACCGACCTTGACTTCCAGCTTATCCTCCAGTCCCAGACCAAGGGTGGAAAGAAGCTCACGGTAGTAGTCGATTCGCTGGCGGTCGGTGCCTTTCTTTAAGTTGAATGGCTTTCCCTTTGTATCAGCCAGCGCCATGTTTTCCAGAATGGTCATATTAGGACAGGTTCCCATGGCCGGATTCTGATAGACACGGCCGATGGTGAGCTGACGCTTAAATTCCGGCATCTTTGTGATATCTTTATTGTTGATGATGATACGGCCGCTGTCCACTGGGATGCTTCCGCAGATGATATTCAAAAGGGAGGTCTTGCCGGAACCATTGCTTCCGACCACAGAAACGAATTCTCCATGGTTGATGGTCAGGTTGAAGTCCTCGAAGAGGCACATCTCATTAACCGTTCCCTGATTAT
>JAGASC010000227.1 GCA_017621905.1 Roseburia sp. | reverse complement strand
CAGAACCGCTCACTCGCTGAGCGGTTCGTACACGCGCCATGCAGTTTACTGCATGTGTGCATCAGTTTTACGAAACTCCCATGCGGAATAGATTTATGGTGCTGCCGAAGCATGTAAGGCATGGGAGTTTCGTAACTATTCAGTACCTTCATAGTTACGACCGCAAGCCCATGAAAATCGCTTCGCGATGGGGGCTTGCTCATGGCTGTTCTACGTTTTCTCACGCCCTATGCAGTAAATGCATAGGGCTGACCTGAACAGTTACTTTCTTTCATTATATACAAAAACACGGTATATAGCAAAATAATTTTTACTTAAATTTTTTATAAAAAGCATGTTTTATTTTTTCGAACAAATATTCGATTTTTTATTGCAATCATCTCCGATATGTGATACACTTTACCCGAACATTCGTTCTTGCATACTAACTTAATATAAAAACGAAAAGGGGGTGCAGCATGAATATTCAGCAAAATATGTCCCTGATGGAAAAGCTTGCCATACTCACTGACGCTGCCAAATACGACGTGGCCTGCACCTCCAGCGGGGTGGACCGCAAAGGGAATGGCACCGGCATGGGAAATTGTGTCGCAGGTGGCATCTGTCACTCTTTTGCTGCCGATGGCCGGTGCATCTCCCTGCTCAAGATTCTTTTTACCAATGAATGTATTTTAACTGTGCTTATTGCCAGAATAACTGCAACTCCGATGTTCCCCGGGCATCCTTTACCCCAGACGAGGTCTGCACCCTTACCATGGAGTTTTACCGCAGAAATTATATTGAGGGACTCTTCCTAAGCTCCGGCATCCTCGTAAGCCCCAATTACACGATGGATTTGATTTATCAGACTCTGTACAAATTGCGGAATGTCCATCATTTTAACGGATATATCCATGTGAAAGCAATCCCCGGTGCTGACCCTGGACTGATTGAAAAAGCCGGATACCTGGCTGACCGTATGAGCATCAACCTGGAGCTTCCCACTGCGGACGGCTTAAAGAAGCTGGCGCCTTACAAGTCACGCCATACCATTTTAAAACCCATGCGCCAGATTCAAAATGGTATTACCGAGAATAAAAATGAGCTGATGGTCTATCGTAAGGCACCAAAGTTCGTTCCGGCAGGTCAGAGTACTCAGATGATTATCGGAGCCACCCCGGAAAATGACTTCCAAATTATGAGCGTGGCGGAAGCCCTTTATAAAAATTTTGATTTAAAACGGGTATTCTACTCCGCCTTCGTCAATGTAAATCAGGATTCCAGCCTTCCCGTACTGCCCGGTGGGCCGCCGCTTCTTCGGGAGCACCGGCTTTATCAGGCTGACTGGCTGCTGCGTTTCTATGACTTTACGGTAGATGAACTGCTTTCCGAGGACCGGCCGGATTTCAATATTTATCTGGATCCCAAGTGCGACTGGGCACTGCGTCATCTGGAGTTTTTTCCTGTGGAAATTAATCGTGCCAGCTATCACACCCTGCTTCGAGTCCCCGGTATCGGCTATAAGTCTGCCGAACGCATCGTGAAAGCCCGACGCTCTAACCGGCTGGATTTTGCTGATTTGAAGAAAATCGGCGTGGTACTAAAACGCGCCCTTTACTTTATTACCTGTTCCGGGAAAATGATGTACAACACGAAAATAGAAGAAAATTATATCTGCGCTAACCTGATGGCAGACCGCACCCAGATTCCGAAGGATATTCGGGAGAGCGGCTATCGACAGATTTCTCTTTTTGATTCCGGAACGTTGGGAAGTGCCGCAATAACACAAGATATGATTCTCGCCAGTGAAACTGCTGGCATACAGATACCCCGCTAACCTGCAGACAGAATGTTACTCACAAAGGAGGTCCCAATGTATATATTTGTATGCGAAGATTCTTTGGAAGGTATTTTTACCGGTGTCTACGATGCCTGTGCCAGCAAGCTGGGGCATCGCAATATCCGGCTGTGCACCGGAGAACCGGATAATTATGAACTGTTTTCCGAATATATCCCGGTGACCCCCTCTGTCGAAAAGACACAGAAGGTGGTCAATACTCTTGTCACCCGCTTCGGGCAGCAATTTTATGAATCCATCTATCAGGCAGCCATGTCAGGCGAACCACGTTCCCGCAAAAAGATGGATAAGGCAGATGCCATCTATGAGACCATTCTTCTGGCACTGGCCAATGGAGACGGACAGAAAGTCCTCCTCTCCCTGGGAGAACCTTGCGTTTTCCGTATTTTTGAACTGTGCCGGGCCACCAACCGGGAAGCCTGTCATCAGCTGCAGTTCCTGCGCTTTAGCGAACTGGAGAACGGTGTGCTCTTTGCCACCGTTCATCCGAAGGACTATGTTCTGCCCTACCTTGCGGAACATTTTACAGACCGTCTTCCCCAGGAGAATTTTATGATTTACGACGCGACACACTGCCTGGTGGCCGTTCATAAGGCTTCCATGTCTTACATGCTGGCAGATGCCAGCGACCTGGATTTAGACAAAATAAAACGGTACTCCGAAAATGAATTGGAATACCGTAAATTGTGGCTTACTTTTTTTGATCATATCGCAATCGAGGCCCGCAGGAATCCAAAGCTGCAAATGCAGATGATTCCGAAACGGCACTGGGCTGATACTCCGGAACTATCACGTTTTGCATGAAAACTAACGAGCACTCTCAAAAAGAAGACCGTAGAATCAGCACATAGCGGCTGGTTCCACGGCCCCGCAACATCATTTACCGGACTCTCGAAAAAAGTTTCATCGCATTATCCCAGGTAACACGCTCCACCTCTTCCGGTGTGATATCCTTTAATTCTGCGATTGTCTCCACCACATAAGGAATGTAAGTGGAATCATTCCGCTTGCCCCGGTTAGGTTCCGGTGCCATATAAGGACAGTCTGTTTCCAAGAGAATTCGTTCCAACGGAATCTGCTGTACCGTCTCCTTCAGCTTTTTGGCGTTCTTAAAGGTGACTACACCACCCACCCCGATATAATATCCCAGCTTTACAAATTCTTTTGCCAGCTCGGGGGAGTAAGAATAACAGTGGATGACGCCGCAGACCTCGTCCCCCTGTACACCAGACATCTCTCCGGATTTCTCTTCCGTTGCCGATGTATCGCCGGCAGATGTTTCCCATCTGCCGACTTCCTTCACAATCTGTAATGTATCAGCTGCCGCATCCCGCGAATGAATGATGACCGGAAGCTTTGCCTCTTTTGCCAGCTCCAGCTGCCGCCGGAACCAGTAACGCTGACTTTCCTGCACCTTAAGTTCCTTGTCCCAATAATAATCCAGACCAATCTCTCCGATGGCTACCGTCTTTTCCCAACCTGTCTGCACCTTGAGCCAGGAATAACTTTCTTCATTTAAACCGCAGATATCACTGGGGTGTACCCCGACTGCCGCATAGACATGGTCATAGCGCTCCGCAAACTTTATGGCTGCCCTGGTGGTCTCAATAGAAGCCCCTACATTAATGACCCTTCCAATTCCTTTTTCAGGAAGCGAAGCAATCAGTGTCTCCCTGTCGATATCAAATTTTTCATCATCATAATGTGCATGTGTTTCAAAAATCATATTTTTACTCCCGGCGTGCATCTACTTTTCTATTTTTTTTCGTAACTGTCCTGAACAGTTACGTTTTTTAGCATATTTCAGCGCCGTTTTGCATCGGTTTCTCCGGGGTCATCAGCGCAAGATTTCCATCGGCATCCTCTGCACAAAGCAGCATTCCCTCGGAAAGGACACCTGCAAGCTTCGCCGGTTTTAAGTTGACAAGAACCATGACTTTTTTGCCCACCATCTCTTCCGGTGTGTAATATTTGCGGATGCCGGATACAATCTGTTTTACCTGGCTTCCGATCTTCACCTGGGAGCAGAGCAATTTCTTTGATTTCGGCACTGCCTCGCAGGCAATAATCTCACCAACCTGAAACTGCATTTTTGCAAAATCATCGTATTCAATCTCTGCCTTTGGTTCGATATCGATTCCTGCTTCGCCGGCAGCATCTGCACCGACCACGGCATTTTCTCCGTCTGCTGTTGCCTTATTCTCTGCCTCCGGCAGTTCACCAAGTGCACGCTGTTCTGCTTCAAATTCTTTTTTCTGTGCTTCACGGATTGCCTCAACCTTTGGCATAATCTCTTTTGCATCCAGGCGTGCAAACAGGATTTCCGGTTTCTCCACTACCTTTTTGCCGCTCTCATATAAGCCGAACTGATCCAGCTCATCAAAGGTACGGAGCGTTGTATTTAACTGTGCCGCGATCTTTTCAGCGGTCTCCGGCAGGAAGCTCTCCAGAAGGGATGCGCCAATGGTGATTGCTTCCACCAGATTGTAAAGTACCTCGCTCAGGCGGTCTTTCTTCGCATCATCCTTCGCCAGCACCCAGGGAGCGGTCTCATCGATATATTTGTTGCAGCGTTTAAACACTGCAAATACCTCGGAGATAGCATCTGCAACGCGAAGACCTTCCATCTTCTGTGCCACCTTTTCTCTTGCGCCTGTGGCAACAGCTTTCAAATCTGCATCCACATCCTCGGTCACACCGGTGCTTGCAACGATGCCGCCAAAATATTTATTGCTCATGGAAACGGTACGGTTTACCAGATTTCCAAGCACATTTGCCAGGTCGGAGTTGAAACGCTCCACCACGAGTTCCCAGGTAATGATTCCGTCATTTTCAAAGGGCATCTCGTGAAGGACGAAATAGCGGGTAGCATCCACGCCGAAAAGCTCTACCATATCATCGGCATAAATTACATTTCCTTTTGATTTACTCATCTTATCGCCGCCCTGTAAGAGCCATGGATGTCCGAACACCTGCTTCGGCAGCGGCAGATCCAGCGCCATCAGAAGAATCGGCCAGTAAATGGTGTGGAAACGGATGATATCCTTTCCGATCAGGTGCAAATCTGCCGGCCAATTCTTTTGAAAGAGCTCGGTAGAATCACCATCTGCATCATAGCCGATTTTGGTGATATAGTTGCTTAACGCGTCAATCCATACGTAAATGACATGTTTCGGGTCAAAATCTACCGGAACGCCCCAGGAGAAGGAGCTTCTCGTCACGCACAAATCCTGCAGTCCCGGCAGCAGGAAGTTGTTCATCATCTCATTTTTACGGGAAACCGGCTGAATAAATTCCGGATGTGTATTAATATGCTCGATCAGACGATCCGCATATTTGCTCATCT
>JAGASC010000226.1 GCA_017621905.1 Roseburia sp. | reverse complement strand
TGTTTCCCGGGAGGACGTAAGAGACAACATATGGCAGCAAATGTATAAAGTACTTTCTGAGAACAAGATTGATTATGTAAAATGGGATTTTAACAGAAATATTTCTGATGCGGGCTCGGCCATTCTTCCGGCTGACTGTAAGAAAGAGTTTTTTCACCGTTTTATTTTGGGAACATATGACCTTATGAATCGTCTTGTTACCACTTTTCCGGATATTTTGTTTGAAAATTGTTCGGGCGGCGGTGGACGATTTGATCCGGCTATGCTTTTTTATTCTCCTCAAATTTGGGCAAGCGATAATACAGATCCTATTGAGCGTCTTTATATTCAATTTGGAACTTCTATGTGTTACCCTGCATCCACAATGGGAGCACATGTTTCGGCGAATCATCGTACCGGATTTGAAACAAAAGGAAATGTTGCTATGTGGGGAACCTTCGGTTATGAACTGGATCCTAGAAAGCTTACAGAACAAGAGGTTGAAATTGTTAAAGAACAGGTCAAAAAGTATCACGAATATTATGATCTGATTCACTCCGGAGACCTTTATCGTCTGATTTCTCCATTCGACAATCCATATAGGGCAGTATGGCAAATTGTCTCCCCGGAAAAAGATTGTTTTATGGTTACAATTGTCACTATGCGAAGTGAACTATATCCCAATATTATTGTTAAACTCCAGGGCCTCGATCCGAAAAGGTACTATCGAAATGAAGTGACCGGTGAAGTATGTTCAGGAGCTTTGTTAATGAAGGCGGGAGTGATCCTTACAGATGTCGCATCTGAGTCTGGGGAAAGCGCTGTGTTATATTTTACAGAAGTTTGACAGATTTAGAATGTTAGGAAAGGCAGCAGCTTATCGCTACAGAGCCATTGCAATGCGGTGCTGGACATCTCTTTGGGATATGGCAGGTATCATGCCCTGTTATGCCAATGTGCGCCATCCATACAAGGGGATGTTTTTATGTTGCAAAGTATATCTGATTATTTTATATTTAATATGATAGAAATAATCTTTTGAAAAAATAGCATGGAGGAATTTTATGAAGAAGTTTAAAGGTTTTAAATCCTCTTTTTTGTATCGTTACATGATATATTTTGTTGTCATGATTATCATCCCCATTATTTGTACCTGGTGGCTTTATGAAAAAGTACTGAATCTCTATTATACAGAGAACACCTTGGCTACGCAGCAGATTAATTTGGAGAATTCGCTTACACTGCTGGAATCCTCTCTCAATGCTACGGCCAACGCTTTCGTCGCATTGGGAGGCAATCAGGAAGTTTCATATTACGTTGAGTATCGTCCCAATAAATCGAATATGATGTATGGCACTTATAGGAGAGTATCCGACTTCTGTGAGGAATTGCATGTGATGACTCCTTATTTGACCAGCTTGAAAATATATTGTGACAGTCCTCTTCCAATATATGCGTATCCCTTCGTAAGAATGGAGAAACTTACGATGGAGGAAGAATTCATGAGCAAATTGGAGGATGCGAGCATGGGGGAAATTGTCTGGCGGATTGTAGATTCAGATTCGGAAGATTTTCCTGAAATATTTGCTTATAAGAAGCTCTATGCAGAAAACTATCTCAAATGTATAGGGTACATGGAGATTCAGTTGTCGTCACATCTACTGTCGGACTACTTTGAAATGGTTTCCAGCCTTTCGGATGATGCGCGGTCTGTTTTGACATTGTATCATGGTGATACGCCCATTTATTCTTCTTCCGCTGAGGAAAGTGAACCTATTTCATATGAAGATATAGAGTCAGGGTATGAGAGTTTACTCGCTGAAAATCAATACAGGAATTATTTGAAGATTCCGGAATTGAATTTGTGTCTGATACGTTCCGGTCACTTACTGGACGTTAATGTACTGCATTCCAGTAATATTCCCAGCGTTTTGATTTCTGTTATCCTAATGCTGTTGTTACTATTGTTTATCGCATTTTTTATGAATATTGTTTCTCTTTCCAAGAGAATCCTTGCATTTTCTTCCTTCATCCGCTATTCTAATCCGGAGAAACTGTCGCCTTTTCATCCGGAGGGAAAAGCAGTGCGAAGTGCGGACGAGCTGGACGTGCTGATTGATACCTACAATACGCTGATACAGGAAAATAATTCGCTGATTTCACAGATTCAGAAAATGGAGCTATTTACCCAGGATGCCAGATTTCAGGCACTCCAGGGACAGATACATCCCCATTTTATTTACGGGACACTGGAGACAATCCGTATGACGGCGCTGCAGAATAAGGATAAGGAAGCAGCTTCCATGATTTTTTCTCTTTCCTCATTGATTCGTTATTCCATGTCCATTTCCTCGAAAGCTGTTACCCTGAAAGATGAATTGGAGATTGCAAGGCATTATCTTACGATTCAGAAAATGCGGTTTGACGAAAGGATAGATTATGCCTTTCATGTGGATGAAAAGCTGTTGGAAATGGAAATACCGTCCTTCATCCTCCAGCCGATTCTGGAAAATGCCATTGTATATGGCGTTTCGCAGACGCTGGATAAGTGTACGCTGACGGTGAATGCTTATGAGGAGGAAACCCACATTGGCATTGTCGTGTCCAATACCGGTCTGCCGATTACAAAACAGCGTCTGCAGGAAGTCAATGAATTGCTTTCCGGCGAAGTTTCGGTGGAAGATTTCAAAGGGAAACGCAATGGACTGGCGCTGAATAATATCAAGGAAAGGCTTGTGATTTTTTTCGGCGACAGGGCGTCGATACGGTTAGTCTTGCAGGATGAGTGTACATCGACGGTTATTACGATAGAGAAGAAGTAATAATGTTACCGTTCAGACAACAATGTCAGTTAGTTGATTCATGGAACAGTCAGTTTTTGAGTGCTTCCTAAAGGAACTAACTGACATTGGGAGTGAACAGTAAGTGCAGAATCTTTTCCGATAGTGTCCGGTGTCAGATTTCGGTTATCCCGTAAATATTTTTTGCCTGAGCAGTGAAACGGTTTAATACATCATCAATTTTCATCTCCCCCACTTCAAGCAGATAGCTGTCTACAATGTTGTTGAAACTTTTGTACCAGTGAGGTTCAATGCCCTTCTTACCTACGATTGCGCCTACGATGCTTCCTGCGGTAGCAGCGGTGCAGTCATTATCCATACCCATAGCTACAATTTCCGAAATAACTTTGGTCATGTTTGTTCCGCCAATCATCAATCCGAAGATGGTCAAGCAGGCATTTAAATTGGTGTGTACACCGCTCATGCCGTTATTGCTATCAGGGAAGCGGTATCTTTTTAGCCGAACAGGAAATCAGATCCTTCAGTGCACGGGATGTTTCTATTGTGTTGCCCGGAAAAGTGCACATAGCCACCAGCAATCCGTCGGATATAAGCTGCTGGCATTTTGTTATGATCGATGTAGGGTTATTTTACCGGTTATTTCTGAAAGAATTGCCTGTAGAAGATTTTCTGCAAAAAAAACAGGATTTTCCCTATATATTACATCCGGAAGATTATCCGGAACTGTGCATGAATATTTATATGATTGCAGAACAGTTTCACAATAAGGCTGCTGAATATAACAATATTGTACGTGGACTTATCACCGCACTAATCTTTCAGATTAAATCCTTAGGAGTCCTTAACAATATTGATTTGCGCAATGCCTCTTACGATGCCATTGCCCCTGCTCTGAATATGATTTCTGCCTCTTATCAGAGTCCTATTAACATAGCATTATTGGCGGAAGCCTGCAACATGATCGAGTCTACATTTCGCAGAACATTTAAAGCCAGCGTTGGCAAGGCACCTATGGATTTTGTATATGAGACCCGTATCGAGGCTGCTTCCAGTCTTTTACGAGAAGGGAAATATTCGATTGGTGAGATTGCCCAAATGACCGGATATGATTCCATATCATCCTTTAACAGGCATTTTCGTAAATATAAACAGATGTCACCAAGGGAATGGAGGCAGATATAAACACTTTTTTCTGGCGGCCGGGCAGTGGGATCGTCTGTTGCATTATACCTTTTTATTTGCAGGAGATTGAAGTTGTGCAAATGCCTGTTTGAGGGCGGCAATTTCTTCGGCCTGCTTATTAAGCTGAGCATTTTGCTGTTTCAGCTGAGCATCTTTTTGTTTCAGCTGAACATTCATTTGTTCCAACTGAGCATTTTGCTGCTCCAGTTGGGCATCCTTCTCTTCCAGCTGCTGTTGTTGCTCTATCATATACATTACCGTATTTCTGTCAAGTTCCCGTAATTCTTCTGAAAACAAACCCATCACCCTCTCTATGTTCCTGCATAGCTGATACGCCGTCTCATACATGGGCTTAAACTCCGGGAAATTGGTTATTAATGAAATAATCTTCTCAGGATCATCCTCGGACAGGAATGTCAGCCATGCCTCCAGTGGCGTTGTTACACTTTTATTTTGCATAACATCCTTAAAAATGTCAAGGGGAATCATAACATATTCCTGCAGCAGGTTCAATTCAAGACCGGTGTCAAAAACCTGCTTTGCATGGTGGAAAAAGGTCTCCGGCATTTTCCTAAATTCCGCAGGGCTGTTCTCAAAAATGACGATAAGGTATGTATTTTTAATATCGTTGTAGGAAAATTTCTTGATTGCACAAACTATGAGAAAGATTTTTCAAACAAGGAGAATCGTTGATTAGGAAAAATATTTAAAAAGTATGTTCCTTAATGACAGTTAATCGAGTATAATATTTAAGTACATCATACCGTTTTAAAATACATAAAATCAAATAAATAATGAGGAGCGTGTAAGTATGAAGCCAAGTGCCATTGTGTACACATCGAATACCGGTTATACCGCAGAATACGCCAGAATGCTTGGAGAAAAAACGGGTTTACCCGTTTATGAACTTTCCAACATGGATGAACTAAAAAAAGGAACGCCAATCCTATATCTCGGCTGGCTGTTTGCAAGCAACGTAAAAGGATACAAAAAGGCGGCAAAGAAATTTCAAATAACTGCCGTGTGTGGTGTAGGACTCTGCGATACCGGAACAATGCTTGCAGAGGTGCGCAAAGCAATTTCATTGCCGGAGAGTACGCCTCTCTTTACGATACAAGGCGGAATGGATCACTCGAAGCTCCATGGCATAAATAAAATGATGATCAACATGCTGATCAAAGGTCTAAAAGCGAAAGCGGAGCGCTCCGAAGACGAAGAGCGAATGCTTTCACTGGTGCAAAAAGGCGGAAACTATGTCAGCGAAGAAAACCTTGCGGCTGTGTTGGCATGGCATCAAAAATAGTATTTGGGAAATGGAAAGAAAATATATATGAGCGAAAAATCAAAGAAGAAAAAAGTAGTCTGGCAGCAGTACATAGCGGTTGTTTTCTTTATGCTGATCGGCGCTGCCTGCGGTATTTTGATGGTAAAATACGTGGATGCCACCGCGACACCGGAGCAGACTCTTGGGGAACAGCTATTTTTCCTGGTGGTGTTGTTTGTTCTCATGTATGTGGCAATTTTCCTGCAAATAATCATTCATGAAGCGGGACATCTTATCTTCGGCCTGTTGACCGGATACAAATTTTCATCCTTCCGCATTATGAGCTTTATGTGGGTAAAAGAAAACAGAAAAATAAAATTCAGACGTCTCGACCTTGCAGGAACCGGCGGACAGTGTCTTATGGCACCGCCCGAAATGAAGAGCGACAAGCTGCCGGTAGTACTGTACAATCTGGGCGGTTCTCTGATGAACGTGATTGCCGGGCTTGTTTTTCTTGGTGTTTACTTTGCGTCCGGCAGCATACCCTTTCTTTCAACCGTGATGCTGATGCTGGCGATCATCGGGTTCGCATTTGCCATTATGAACGGGGTTCCGATGCGCATGGGTACCGTGGATAACGATGGATATAATGCATTTGCCCTTACCGGGAATCATGATGCACTTCGGTCCTTTTGGGTACAGATGAAAACAAATGAGCAGATCGCCAAAGGTGTCAGATTGAAGGATATGCCAGAGGAATGGTTCACCGTGCCCTCTGATGAGGAGATGAAAAACAGCATGGTTGCCGTCATGGGAGTCTTTGCCTGCAATCGTCTTGTGGATGCGCACCGTTTTGAGGAGGCAGAGGCGTTGATGGAACACTTACTGGAAATCGATGGTTCGATTGTCGGTCTGCATCGTAGTCTGATGGTTTGTGACCGGATGTATTGTGAGTTGATTGGAGAGAATCGCAGAGAAGTGTTAGAGCAGATACTGACCAAAGAGCAGAAGAAATTTATGAAGTCCATGAAGAAGTTTCCAGCTGTTCTGCGTACCGAGTATGCCTACACCTTGCTTTTGGAAAAAGACACAACAAAGGCAAAAAGGGTTATGGCACAGTTCAAGAAATGCGCAAAGACCTATCCTTATCCAAGCGATGTTCAGTCGGAGCGAGAACTGATAGAGATAGCAAAAATAAGGTACGAAGCAAACTTTTTTGTTCTATAATGCATGGAAATAAAACATACGAGAAAGCGTCCGCCCACGGACAAAGAGGTATTTAAGAATGCTATTCTCAAAACAAGACCTGAAAAAGTTGATATTGCCCCTGGTATTCGAACAGGCACTGGCCATCACCGTAGGTATGGCAGATTCCATGATGGTATCCTCGGCAGGTGAGGCCGCTATATCCGGCGTCTCGCTGGTAGATATGCTAAACAACCTGATTATCAGCGTTTTATCTGCGCTGGCCACCGGCGGCGCAGTGGTAACCTCCCAGTACATCGGTGCAGGAAAAAGAGAGGAAGCCTGCCGTTCCGCAAAGCAGCTGATTTACACGGCAGGACTGATCACGATTGGAATCACAGTCCTTGTCATGGCTCTTAACCGGCCGCTGCTTCGACTGTTTTTCGGCCGCATTGAGGCAGATGTTATGGACAACGCTGTAATTTATTTGCTGATTACCGCCCTGTCTTTTCCGTTCCTGGCAGTTTATAATTCCTGTGCAGCCCTGTTTCGTTCCATGGGAAATTCTAAAATTACATTCAAAGTGTCACTTTTGATGAACGTCATCAATGTAGTTGGAAATGCAATCGGCATTTATGTGCTGCATTTAGGCGTGGCCGGCGTGGCAATTCCTTCTTTGGTATCCCGTGCCGCGGCAGCAGTGGTGCTTTACATCCTGTTAAAAAATCCTGTGCATATGATCCACTTGACGAAAGAACGATTTCATTTTGAACCGGAAGTGGTACGCCGTATTCTCTACATCGGAATCCCCAGTGGCATTGAAAACGGCATTTTCCAGTTGGGCCGTGTACTGGTGGTGAGCATCATTGCCGGATTCGGCACGGTACAGATCGCGGCAAACGGTGTCGCCAACAGTCTTGACAGCATGGGCTGTATCGTGGGACAGGCCATGAGCCTTGCCATGATCACAGTCATTGGCCGGTGCGTGGGCGCAGGGGATGAAAAGCAGGTAAGATATTACACAAAAAAGCTTCTTGGAATTACTTACCTTTGTACAGCAATTGTAAACAGCATTATTCTGATCTCCCTGCCCTGGATACTGTCGCTCTACGGGTTGGGGGAGGAGACCACCAGACTGGCCTGGATCCTGGTCATGATACATGACGGCATGGCGATTTTCCTGTGGCCGGCATCTTTTGTATTGCCGAATATGCTGCGGGCCTGCAACGATGTGCGCTTTACTATGGTGGTGTCAATATTTTCCATGTTTGCTTTCCGGATCGGGTTAAGCTACGTTATAGGCGTCCAAATGGAGCTTGGTGCCATAGGTGTGTGGATTGCCATGGTGGTGGACTGGATTTTCCGCATTATTTGTTTTGTGGGAAGATATGCAAGCGGGAAGTGGAAGAAGATGTGTAGGTTATAAATTCAAAAAAGTTCTGAAGGGGCTACTGATTTTCATAAAAAGACGGAGACAATAATAGGGAGCTGCTGCAAAATATAAATTGCATCAGCTCCCTGTGTTTCTCTTATTGGCCTATTTTTCTTATGCTTTCTCTGAGCGTTTTTTACGTAATTATTTTCCTTCGTATGTAATAATACTATCTACATCGTATTTCTTTAATTTTTCTCTGCCGTTCAATCCTGCCAGTTCCATAACAAAGCAGATTTTCACCACTTCGCCGCCCAGTTGTTCCACCAGACCCGTAATGGCTTCAATGGTTCCGCCGGTAGCAATGAGATCATCAATGATGACAACCTTCTGTCCGGGCTTAATCGCATCTTTATGCATTTCAATCACTGCAGTGCCATACTCCAGATCATATTCCGCTTCAATGGTCTCACAGGGTAATTTTCCTTTTTTACGAACCGGCACAAAACTCTTGTGTGCAGCATAAGCCACCGGCACACCGAAAATAAAGCCTCTGGATTCCGGTCCGACCACCACATCATATTCGACATCTTTTAGCATATCTAAAATTCCGTCAATGGCAAGTGAAAGTCCGTCTGCATCCTGTAAAATACTTGTCACATCCCGGAATATAATGCCCGGTTCCGGAAAATCTGGAATGCTTCTTACATAATCTTCTAATTTCTTCATGGTTTACCTCCCAAGTACGCTTTGGTTAACATCCATGAATTATTATAGACTGTTTTTGAGATTCGTCAACAAATCTTTCTGGAAATTTGTAATTTATCCAGCAATTGTGTTACTGATCACCCTGTTCTCGGGAGTGATAGGATGCCTAAATCATGCTCTCACGCGGTCCGATATTACAGCTTAATAAATTCCGGTTTCCGTTCTTTGAACACCGTATAATACCGGAATCCGGCATTTTTCAGTATTTCCGGAACTTTTTCAAAATCATATGCAATATGCTCCGGTGCGTGGGCGTCAGCGCCAATCGTGATGATTTCCCCGCCCAGCTCCCGGTAGCGGGCAATAATTTCCTCCGTCGGGTTCGGATGCCCCAGACCATATTTGAAACCGCCGGTATTGATTTCAATTCCCTTTCCTTTTTCAACTAATAATTTTAATATTGGTTCAATAAGATCCGCATATTTTTCATAGGTATAAAACTGATTTTTATTGGGACCATAGCGTACTACATAATCGATATGGCCGTAAACATCATAACCGTCGTATACCTTTATATTTTCTAAAACAGTTTCAAAGTACTCCCGGTAACCGTCTTCCTCCCCATGACAGCTCCAATAAGGGGGAAAATAAGGATCATATCCATTTACCACGTGAGAGGATCCAATGACAAAATCAAAAGGATACTGGCTTACAATTTCATCGTGTATTGCAGTAAGATGAGGCTGCAGCCCCAATTCTATGCCGAAAAGTACCGGAAAACGTCCCGTATACTTTTCCTTAAGTGCCATTACCGATGCGGCATAATTCGGCAGATCCAAAAAGAATTCTTCAGAGTCATCCGGGTAGTCCAAGTCAAGATGGTCGGTAAAACAGATTCCGTCCAAGCCTTTTTCTATAGAAGCCTGTATCATAGTTTCCTGTGGCGTATGGCTGTCACCGGAAAACTGGCTGTGCATATGAGTGTCCCATAACATAAATCATTCCACCTTTCATTGCTTGTGCAGTATGTGGTATAAGCGATCGGAAGCTGTGGTTGCTTTCGATAAAAGGCGCTGTTCTCGCGCCGCAAGTGACAACAGGGTTCGCAAAGCGGTTCCTTTAGTTAATAGTAATTTGGCAATTTTCAGTATAACCAGATATGACCGATTAGTCAATAAATATACATGGTTATAATTGGTTAGCATAGCGGCATACAAAGAAAAATGCCGACAATACCTCTTTTTTTGGCATGACAAAGTTCCATAAATTGAGCAATTTTGTAAAAAATTCCCGAAAATTCGAGCAAAAAATACAATATAGTGAAAAGTTTAACAAAGTGGGGAAAAAGACTTGAACTTTCCAAAGAAATTGGTTAGAATATAGGAAGCATGGAATTAATGATTCTGGGAAAGAATGGTATAACAGAGCATTGTTTCCAAACCAATTATAACATTTATCAATTCTAGGAGGAATTAAAAAAATGGCAGTAAGAGTAGCAATTAACGGTTTTGGCCGTATCGGTCGTCTTGCTTTCAGACAGATGTTCGGAGCAGAAGGCTATGAAGTAGTAGCAATCAACGATTTAACAAGCCCGAAGATGTTAGCACACTTATTAAAATATGATTCATCTCAGGGAAAATACGAGCACGCTGAGGAAGTATCTTCTACAGAAGATTCCATCATCGTTTGCGGTAAAGAGATTAAGATTTATGCATTCCCGGATGCAAATAACTGCCCATGGGGTGAATTAAAGGTTGACGTTGTTCTGGAGTGCTCCGGATTCTACACATCCAAAGACAAAGCACAGGCTCACATCAATGCTGGTGCTCGTAAAGTTGTTATCTCTGCTCCGGCAGGAAACGACCTTCCTACTATTGTTTAC
>JAGASC010000225.1 GCA_017621905.1 Roseburia sp. | reverse complement strand
TGATTCTCATACAGGTTCCCGAATGTGCGGATGACTTCGCTCGGTCTTGGCACCAGCAGACTCATGATTTTCGTATCAAATAAATCACGATATGTAATGCTATCTTCAGGTATTAATTTTTTCTCTGCGGCATAGTCCAGCATTTCTTTTAGAATGCCTTCCAGTGCTGCCTCGGCTTCCTCCTGGGACATTGATTCCCGTTTTTGGAAAGCGACAGCCACATCATCCTCCAGCTCATCCAATCCGAAAAGCTCCAACAGACGGTTGATTGTATATCGTTTATCTGCCGGTTCTACCAGGCCCGTTGCCAGACCGTACTCCGTCAATTCTAAAATTCGTTCCTGTATCATAACTCTATTTCACTCCAATCTTTACGCCAGCTTTACCGGGCCATCGCCGATTTCCACTACATAGAAATCTGCCGCATATCCGATTTTTTCCTTGTAAGCAGTTCCTACTTTTTCAATAAAGGTATCTACGGCTTCATCCTTCACAATGCTGACGGTGCATCCACCAAAGCCTGCACCGGTCATACGGGAGCCAATCACACCCTCTACCTTCCAGGCTTCTTCTACAAGAGTATCCAGTTCAATACCGGTCACCTCATAATCATCCCGCAGAGATACGTGAGACGCGTTCATCAGCTCGCCGAAAAGCTTCACGTCATTATTCTTAAGAGCCTCCACAGCTTTTATGGTCCTCTGGTTCTCGTAAACTGCATGCTTTGCGCGCTGCTCGCATACCGGATCCTTGATCGCGCTCTTATATTGCTCGAATTCCGCTTCGTTCAAATCTCCGAGAGCATTGATTCCAATTACTTCACTAATCTGTGCCAAAGCACTCTCGCATTCGCTGCGTCTCTCATTGTATTTCGAATCGCCAAGTCCACGCTTTTTGTTACTGCAGGAAATCACGATTTTCGCATTTTCCAGCTTAATCGGCGCATACTCGTATTTTAATGTTGCGGTATCCAGGAAAATTGCGTGTCCTGCTTTTCCCATAGCGATAGCAAACTGATCCATGATTCCGCAGTTGACGCCGTTGAACTTGTTCTCTGAAAACTGTCCAATCAATGCGATATCCTGATTGGTCACGTCAAATCCGAACATATCTCTTAAAATAAAACCTGTCAGTACCTCTACCGATGCGGAAGAGGAAAGTCCGGAACCATTTGGAATATTTCCGTACAGCACCAGATCCATACCCTGCTCTACTTTCATGCCCTTCTCGCCAAACGCCCACATGACACCCTTCGGGTAGTTGGTCCAGTCAGCTTCCTTCTCCGGCTTTAAGCCCTCCACAGAAGATTCCAATACACCAAGCTGATCAAAGTTCAGGGAGTAAAAACGCAGTTTTTTGTCCTCGCGCTTTCTTGCCACACCATAGGTACCGATGGTGAGTGCACATGGAAATACATGGCCTCCGTTATAGTCGGTATGTTCACCAATCATGTTTACACGGCCCGGTGCAAAATACACACCGATTTCTCCCTCGTCGCCAAAAAGTTCTTTAAATTTTGCAAGTACATCTTCCCAGATCATAAAATCCTCCTAATTTTCAAAAAAATGCTTATTATGCACGGCCTACATTTGTTCCACATTCCGGCAGTGCCGGAACAATTTCCTGTTTCATCGAAACGTCCTTTTCTATGAAACAAAAACCTCTATTTTCCTTATATTTTTAATTATAACGTGAGTTTCGTTCTTTGCAATGGGCAGAAGAAAAACTGCAACAATCTTTCGAAATTTTGCAACAAAATTACATATTGCAAAAAGGACTTTACATGGTGCGTAAAGTCCACTAAAATGAATATATACTTTTCACGTTAAAGGAGGATTTTTCTATGCAATGTCCAAATTGCGGCACACCCTATGCCGATGATATGACCAATTGTCCGAACTGTGGTGCACCAGCAACCGCACATACTTATGAAGGACAGCCTTACCCACAGAAGCAAGCCATACCGGGGCAGCCTTATCCACAAAATCAGACCATGCAGGGGCAGCCTTATCCACAAGAGGAGGCATTCCAGCAGGAAGCACCCTATCAACAGGCTCCGTCCTACCAGCAGGCTCCACCTTTCCAGCAGGCGCCTATGACCAAAAAAGAATTTCGTCGGCATCCTTCTATTAAAAAGAATTTTGCCAACATAAGGGCATCCGCCATCATTCTCTATGTATGCGGCGCTATTTCCCTGCTTGTGGGCTTTGCCAGCGGTAATTCCCTGGTTATCATTGACGTGGCTCTTATCGTAGGCCTTGCTCTCGGTATTCATCTGATTCAGAGCCGTGCCTGTGCGATCCTTGTCACCATTTATGCCGCATTAAATATGATCATTTCCATTGTTTCCCTGGGAAGCTTTTCCGGCTGGCTGATTCTGGTCGCATCCATCTTTGCAGCTGTTGCAACCTTCCAGTTCCAGAAAACATGGAAGAACTACCAGCAGACCGGTATGCTGCCACCGGCATAAATTACGTCAAAAGAGGTTGCTGAATTTCAGCAACCTCTTTTTGAAATGAAACAATATTAACCTTTCACGGCTCCGCCGGTAATACCTTCCACATAGAACTTCTGCATGATAATGAACAAAATAGAAATCGGAATTGCTACAATCACACCACCAGCACAGAATACAGAGAAATATTCTCCAATCAGGCTTCGCTGTAACAGATTGAACAATCCAATGGCTACCGTCCAGTCAGCCGGATCTTTGGACTTGATCATAAGTCTTGCCATAACGAAGTCCATCCACGGCGTCAAAAACGAGTTAATTACCGTATATACAATCATCGGCTTTGACAGCGGAATCACGATTCTTGCAAAAATCGTTGCCTCGGATGCACCCTCCAGCTTTGCGGATTCTCTCAAGGATGACGGTATGGTATCGAAAAATCCTTTACAGATCAGATATCCCAATCCGGAAGCCGCGGAATATACCACGATCAATCCAATCAGGCTATCAGTCAGGTTCAGCATTTTTAACACGAAGTACACTGCAATCATGGAAAGTACGCCGGGGAACATTCCTAAAATCATGGAGAAACTCATCAATGCCTTTCTCCCTTTAAAACGCATACAGCTGAATGCATATGCCACCATCAACACGAATATCGTGGAAATGATACAGC
>JAGASC010000224.1 GCA_017621905.1 Roseburia sp. | reverse complement strand
TGGCGGTTTTTTCGTGATCAACAGAGCCGGGGAGCTGGAACTTCGGAAGTATGGGAATACGCCAGTGCTGACGGTAGAGAGAAAGCATCGATTTACTTCCAGCTTTTCAGACTTTATCACGAGATATACAGCGGTCAGTTCAACGAACCTTCGGACGCAGATTGCAGAGTATTACGCGCTGGATCCGGATGACGGGCTGACGATGAACCTGGGCGTGAATCCGCTTCTGCAGTTTGGTCTGGAAGAGACCAGGCGGCAGCTGTGTGAGAATATCCTGAATGATCTGGCCGTGGTGAACTATGTGCCGTTTGATTCGGATACCATCGGAAATCCGGCACTGGATGTGGGAGATGTTTTGTCATTCAGCGGTGGACAAGCGGATGCAACGAAGTATGCCTGCATCACATCGAACAGCATCAAGATCGGCGGCAGGCAGAGTATCAAATGCGTAGGTAAGAATCCGAAACTGTCCCAGGCGAAGAGTAAGAACGATAAGAACATCTCAGGGCTTCTGGCTCAGATCGAGGCAGGGAAGATCGGGATACATACCTTCACAAATGCATCAGCATTCACGGTGGCGGATGTGGATACGAAGATCATTTCCATCGAGTTTGCCACCACGGAAGCGAACCATGCTCAGTTCTTCGGGCAGGTGATCGTGGATGTGACGGCTCAGCCGGTGACAAGATCTGTGACGGCTTCCGGGGATGTGGTGATCCCTTCGGTGAATGTTGACGGGGTGCCGGTGGATCCGGAAGATCCGGAGGAAGAGCCGGTGGTGATCGGCAGCACGGAAGAACAGACGATAACGGTATCTCTTCCGATGAGCTGGCAGGAGGACGGCCATGCGGATGTGATCTTTTCCTTTGAGTTCAATAACCAGATGATCCCGGTGCATTATCCGCAGGAGAACTGGCACTCAGGAAGGCACACGATCCTTCTGTATTATCCGATCGAGAATGTGGTGCCGAACTACACGAATATCTTCAATGTCTATATGCGGTGCGTGGGCGGTACGGCTGCGGTGGATACCGGGATGTGTATTGCGTCCATTTCCGGCCAGAGCATGGGTGCTTCTGCGGCATGGGATGGCAGGATCGATATTGAAGAGTATGTTGACCTGTTCAGAATCGGCGATGGAAGTCAGAACGAACGGCTTCAGGTGAAGGCGTTCACGGAAGCGGATGAATGGGAGGTCAAGGAAACCATGAGACGGTACTATTCGGATGTGAAGAATGGCAGGACAGCCGTTGGCGCTTTTGCAATGGTCGTAGATGTGCCGGGCAGTAACGCTTAAGGAGGCTTTTATGAAGAGATATACAGGAAATCTGGTCATTGAACTGGAAGACCAGAATACAGGAAATGTGGAGACGGTATCGGAGACCAACATGGTCACCAATGCCGTCAATGACATTCTGGGGGTAAATCCGATGGGTGTCATGTATAAGGCCGGCGGTCAGTATGATGATTCTCTGACCTGGAACGATGCGCTGCTTCCGATCTGCCCGAACATGATCGGAGGCATCCTGCTCTTTCCGGGTTCCATCACGGAGCAGGCGGACAACATTTATCTGCCGTCAACGAATCTGCCGGTGGCTTATGCTTCCAATGATGTCAATGCTACGGCAAACACAAAGAGGGGAAGCATGAATCTGACAGAGAGCACGAAGCTGACAGACGGTTACAAGTTTGTCTGGGAGTTTACGCCTTCGCAGGGGAATGGCACGATCACAGCGGTAGGGCTTACTTCCAAGCAGGGTGGAGCGAATGCCTATGGATCCGAGGTGGCGGTGGATACCACGCTGCTTCAGATCAAGAAGGTCAGTCTGGATGATGGGGACGGTTTTATCAATGACCTGTTCCGAACAGTTACCGTGGATTTTGAGAATGCGAAGCTTTATTCCCTAGGATATGCGAGCAATACCGTAACGATCAAGCGGTACCGGATCCCGGTATTTGATATCGGACTGAATGAGAAGCTGGATGATTCCACGCTAGTGCTGGAGGATACAACGGTTCTCCAGTGCAGCACCTTCCATTTTTACGGAAGCTATACGCCGTATGGAATCTTCATGGATGGCGGAGACGGGTACTGGTATGGTTTTGCCAATCAGGGCAATTCCTCCGGAAGCGCAACGGTGCTCTGGATCAAGATCAAGAAGAGCGACTACACCTTTACGGAAGGAAGCTGGACGCTTTCCAATGCTACGCTGATGACGATGGGAAGCTTTAAGGAAGGATCCAGTTATCCTTCCGGAAACAGAAGCGCTGTGGTAAGAAACGGGTATTTGTATGTGCCGTCTTATGACAAGACCGGTGTGTATAAGATCAATATTTCCAACAGTACGGATGTGACGCTGATCAGCCTGGGATTCAATTCTGCCATGAGGTGTATCGGGGAGACAGGCAGTACGGACTGCTGCATGTCTATCATCAATGACATTATCGTGGCTTATGATTTTGAGATCGATGTAAATGACCATGTGATCCCGTTATTTGCCGGTGAGCACTGCGGGAATGTTTCTACGCCGTTCTTCCAGTACAAGGAATATGTCTTTGCCTGGGGCGGCGCTTATCTGAATCAATACAGATATACTTGGCTGTTGACTCCGTATCTGGCTACGATCTGTAATCTGAGTCAGGCGGTGGTGAAGAATGCGGATAAGACGATGAAGATCACTTATACGCTGACGGAGCAGACGGTGACGACATAAGATTTGCTGGCAACTGAATAATTTGTTTTCAAGGGATGGCTTCGGCTGTCCCTATTTTTATGCGAAGGAGGGATTTGCAATGAAAGAGTTTTGGAATGTGATACAGGCGATCTTTGCGGCGGTGGGCGGCTGGCTTGGGTATTTCCTGGGCGGAAATGACGGTCTGCTCTATGCACTTCTGGCTTTTGTGGTACTGGATTACATCACGGGGGTCATGTGCGCGGTGGCGGACAAAAAGCTGTCGAGCGCCGTGGGCTTCAAGGGGATCTGCAGGAAAGTGCTGATCTTTGCGCTGGTAGGTATCGGGCATTTGCTGGATACGCACATTTTCGGAGAAGCCGGTGTCTTAAGAACCGCGATCATTTTCTTCTACATCTCCAACGAAGGCCTGAGCCTTGTGGAGAATGCAGCGTATCTGGGGCTTCCGATTCCGGGGAAGCTTCATAAGGTGCTGGAGCAGCTGCATGACCGGAGCGAGAAGGAAAAGGATAAGAAGGAAGGTGAGGAATAATGGCTTACACGAACAGTTCTATGGTAGTTTATAAGAAACTCTCACCGAACCATTCCGGGCAGAGGACGCACAGCATTGACCGGATCACGCCTCACTGTGTGGTCGGCCAGTGTACGGCAGAGGGACTTGGAGAGTGGTTTGAGAAGCAGTCCACACAGGCATCCAGCAACTACGGCATCGACCGGGACGGAAGGGTAGCTATATATGTGGAAGAGAAGAATCGTTCCTGGTGTACTTCCAGTAATGCCAACGACCAGAGGGCGATCACGATCGAATGCGCTTCCGATACCACGGAGCCGTATGCTTTCAGGGATGTGGTGTATCAGACTCTGATCAAGCTTTGCATAGACATCTGCAAGCGCAACGGCAAGAACAAACTGATCTGGTTCGGGGATAAGGACAAAACGCTGAACTATTCTCCAAAGAGCGGGGAGATGATCCTGACGGTTCACAGGTGGTTTGCGAATAAGTCCTGTCCGGGTAACTGGATGTATGCGAGAATGGGAGATCTGGCTGAGAAGGTGACGAAGGCACTGCAGGGATCCGCTGATTCCGGTGGCGGTTCAGCAACAAAGGGGATTCAGGCATCTGCACTGAAGAACCTGTCTGAGGCGGATGCAATCAAGAAGGTCGGAGCCCTTTTCACTGCGGATCAGAAGAAGAGCGGCATCCTGGCTTCGGTATCGTTGGCTCAGTTCATTCTGGAATCAGGGTATGGAAAGAGTGAGCTGGCTCAGAACGCCAACAATATCTTTGGAATGAAGTGCAGCCTGTCCGGGAATAGTTGGAGCGGATCCAGCTGGGACGGTAAGAGCAAGTATACGAAGAAGACGCAGGAACAGAATCCTGACGGCAGCATGGTCACGATCACGGCTGACTTCCGGAAGTATCCATGTATTGAGGATTCCATTGCTGACCATTCCGCTTATCTGCTTGGAGCGAAGAACGGCAGCAAGCTGAGATATGCAGGACTGAAGGGGTGCACGGATTACAAGAAGGCTGTGCAGATCATCAAGGATGGCGGCTATGCCACAAGCCTGACCTATGTGGAGAAGCTGATTTCTATCATTGAGAGGTGGAACCTGACTCAGTATGATGCGAAGGACTCCGGCGGTGAAGTGATCCGCTGGTACCGTGTCAGAAAGTCTTGGGCGGATGCCGAGAACCAGAAGGGAGCCTATAAGATCCTGGACAACGCGAAGAAGTGCGCGAATCAGAATCCGGGATATAAGGTGTTCGATGCGGATGGCAAGGTGGTGTATGAGCCGAAGGCGGCTGATCCTGCGGTGAAGGTGCCGTTCCTGGTGAAGGTCAGTATCTCTGATCTAAATATCAGGAGAGGTCCGGGAACCGATTATGACAGGGTTCAGTTTATTCCGATTGGTGTGTACACGATCATGGAAGTGAGAAGTGGCAAAGGTAGCTCTGCCGGATGGGGTAGGCTGAAGAGCGGAATCGGTTGGATCTCGTTGGATTTCGTCCGTAGGATTTAAGAATGACGGCTGGTGGAGATATGTTTCTCTGCCAGCCATTATTTTATTTGAGTATTTTCTGTAAGATAAACGCTAAAAATCGGAAAACAGCATTTACTCATACCTAGACCTTCAGAAATGGAGGTCTTTTTTATGGGTTTCGAAGAAATGAAAACAATCGATGTAAGAACCGTAGATCCTGAGACGCTGGTGGATGTGACCGGCATTGTGATTGATGAGAGTCTGTCCAAGGAAGAACGCAAAGCAGAATACCTTCGTCAGGTAAAAAATCCGTACTGCTTCCGTGTAGGCGATGTGGTTGTTAAGAATGTGTACAGCAATGACGGGGTGACTCTGCAGGAACGCTTCGAGCAGTTTGCCAGGACATTGTAAGAAGTCCTTGGACATCGCTCTAAGTCAATGATAACGGGTTTAATCTGTGATACTGTGAAAGCGGACTAAGCCGTCATAGGCTTCCTCCTTTTCTGGTTGTGGATTGGGCTCCAAGAGATCAGAACAGGAGGAAATGCAATGACGAACAACAAAACATATCATGCAGCCGTGTACCTCAGGCTGTCAAGGGAAGACGGTGATGTAGCTGATGGCGGAAAGCAGGTCAGCAACAGCATCGCAAATCAAAAAGAACTGGTCATGGACTATCTGAAGTCCCACCCTGAGATCACGGTCGTATCCACCTACACGGATGACGGCTTCAGCGGTGTTAATTTCGAGAGACCGGAATTCCAGAGAATGCTCTCTGATATCAGAGAGGACAAGATCGACTGTGTTATCGTAAAGGACCTGTCACGTTTCGGCAGAAACTACATTGAATCCGGGCGCTACATTGAGAAGATATTCCCGATGCTGGGAATACGCTTTATAGCCATAACGGACGGGTACGACAGCATCAATGAGGATATGGGGACTGATATGATCATTCCCTTCAAGAATCTTATCAATGATGCATACTGCCGCGACATCTCCATCAAGATCAGAAGCCACATGGATATCAAAAGGCGCAACGGGGAATACATCGGAGCCTTTGCTGCATACGGCTACCTGAAGGACGAAGAGAACAGAAACCACCTTGTAGTTGATGAATATGCAGCCGATGTGGTACGAGACATCTTCACCATGAAAATCTGCGGCATGAGCCAGCAGGCCATAGCGAATAAACTGAACGCTGATGGGATCCTGGCACCGCTTCAATATAAGAAGAGCATCGGGGTATCACTTGAAAGTAGCTTTAGGAAGTCGGTTAAGCCGAAGTGGAGCTACAACGCAGTTCTCCGGATCCTGAAGAATGAGGTTTACACAGGAACGGTTGTGCAGGGCAAGTGCACCACACCGAATTATAAGATCAAGAAGCGCATCCATAGGGATGAAAGTGAGTGGATCCGTGTTGAGGATATGCACGAAGCCATAATTTCCAAAAGCGAGTTTGACCTTGTGCAGGAACTTCTTTTAAGGGATACAAGGGTTGCTCCGGAAAAGTCGGAAGTGTTTCCGCTGGCGGGTATGGTGTACTGTGCTGACTGTGGCGAGCCGATGGTCAGAAAGACGGTTCCTGCAGGAGATAAGAAGTATGTGTACTATGTCTGCTCAGGTAACAAGAGAGATAAGGGCACCTGCAGCTCACACTGTTTTCCGGCGAAGAAACTGATACGAATCGTGACGGAGACAGTGAGTACTCATATTGGTAAGATGATCGCACTGTCTGAAGCAGTAGAGATTATAAGCAAGACTGAAAGCGCAAAGCCGGACATCGTAAAGTACGAAGACCGCATCAGTAAGCTCAGGGAAGAGGTTGAGAGCTGCAACAGCAGGAAGAAAAACCTGTATGAGGATTTCAAGGATGAGATCCTTTCCAAGGAAGAGTATTACATGCTCAGAGCCCGCTACCAGAAGCAGCTTGAAGAAGCTGAGAGCTGTATTGCTTCTCTTGAAGCAGAGAGGGACATGATCCTTGCAAACGGCTCCGGCAAGCAGGAATGGATTGAGAAGATAAAGACCTATAAGGGGATCAAGGAGCTGGACAGGAGCCTTATTTCATTTCTGATCGAGCGGATTGATGTTATAGACGGAAACACTATACAGGTGACATACCGCTTCCGTGAAGAAGCAGAGGAATTGAAACGGCTTGCTGAGCTGTATTCGATTGATATGAAGGAGGCGGTGTAAATGGCACGTAAGAGCAGAAAAGAGTCTGCTGCTGTTACACCGGCTGCGGCAGAGGTTAAAGGATACAAGACTGCGATATATGTGCGTCTGTCCAGAGAGGATGAGCGCAAGATCGCAAGTGAATCTGTTGAGAACCAGATGGAGTTCCTGAAGGACTTTGTAGAAAAGGACTCGTCACTGGTACTGACCGGTGAATATGTTGACCGACACGTTACCGGCACAAAGTTTGACAGGCCAGAGTTCAACCGGATGATCGCTGATATCAGAAGTGGCAAGATCAACTGTGTTGTGGTCAAGGATCTTTCAAGGCTTGGAAGAAACTACCTTGAAGCTGGGGACTACATTGAAAAGATTTTCCCGTTCTTCGGGGTGCGGTTCATAGCAGTGACGGATAACTACGACAGCTTGACATCAAATCCTACGGAAGACGGACTGGTGGTACCGCTGAAGAACCTTATCAATGAGGCATATGCAAAGGATATCTCAAAGAAGATCTGTACTTCCTTTGAGAATCAGTTCAAGCAGGGGATATTCTTTGCGACTACAGCAGCTTACGGCTACAAGAAGGATCCAGAGGATCCGCACATGGTTCTGGTGGATGAGGATGTGAAGGATATAGTGGTTCGCATCTTTACAGAGTACACCGGTGGAAAGAGCTTGAATCAAATTGCTAGAGATCTGAATAATGATGGAATTCCTGCACCAAGTGTTTACTGGCAGGAAAAGGATGTTATCCATAAGCAGAAGTATTCCAGCGTTTGGGAGAATAAGCAGATCAGAAACCTGTTGCTTAATCCTATATATATAGGTGACGTCCAGATTGCTAAGACACAGAAGTGCTATTACAAGGGGATTACTTCAGCGATTAAGCGTGATGATGGTTATTATGTGGAGAATCACCATGAAGCGATCATCGACAGGGATACCTTCCAACGTGCTCAGGAGATGATGGAAGTAAAAAGGGCTGAATACTTTTCGACACGAGGGAAGTATGAAGGAATCCAGAACAACAGAGAGAGCATCTTCAGAGGGGTCCTGTATTGCGGCCACTGTGGTAAGAAGATGAATATTTACCGCAGAACGGTGAAGCTTGTAAACGGAGTCGGGCATTACAGCACCTACGTTTGCAGGCGGTCTGCAAATAATAACCTGAACGATCCGCCTAAGAATGTGAAGGCTGATGACCTTGATGCACTGGTGCTGAAGCTGATACAGCAGCATATAGCTGTGTATGTGGATGCAAAGGACAGACTTAAGAAGCTGAACAGGGCACCTGCGGCTTCCGTGAAGAAGGCCGAGCTTCAGAAGAAGATGACTGACCTGGAAGCAATGCAGAATAAAATAAACAACTTCATCAAGAACCTGTATGAGGATTTTGCTGACGGGGTGTTTACAGAAGACGATTATCTGGAAATGAAGGCAGGGTACATTGCAGAGCTGGATGCGGTTTCGGCAGAGATTGGTGAGGTACAGAGGGCGATAGATCTTTACGCAGCTGATTATGCCGGCGATGAAAAGATGGCGGCTGCATTTGCCAAGTATATCGGTGTTGAGAGCATCAGCCGGGAACTGGTTACTACATTTATTAAGAAGATAACTTGCTACAGCAAGACACGCTTCGAGGTTGAATATACCTTTGGGGATGAACTGCAGGAACTTTTGGAACTGGTCGAACAGAGAGGGGCTGATGTGGGATGAGTAACTATACGATATGCGCCTACATGAGGCTTTCCGATGAAGACCGGGACATATTCGGCAGGAAGGTCGAGAGCGGGAGCATCACTTCTCAGCGACGGCTTATTATGGATTACATCAATAGGCAACCTGAGTTTAGGGGATGCAAAGTGATAGAACGGTGCGATGACGGACTGTCCGGCAGGTATTTTGACACCAGACCGCAATTCACGGAAATGATCGAGCTGACGAAGAAGGGCAAGATCAACTGCATCATCGTGAAGGACTGCTCACGTTTCGGAAGGGACTACGTGGAGCTGGGGGATTACCTTGAACAGCTCTTTCCATTCCTTGGGGTGAGGTTTATTGCCATCAATGACCACTATGACAGCAAGACCTGTGAGGGCGGCTTGGATATAGCTTTCAAGAATCTGGTTTATGACATCTATTCCAGAGATCTGTCAAAAAAGGTTAAGGAGTCCAGACGACAGATGGCACTGCAGGGCAAATACAATGCCGGACAGACGCTGTACGGATACAGGAAGAGTAAAAAGGACAAGCATAAGCTGGAACTGGATCCCGAAGCGGCACCGATTGTTCGAGAAATCTTTGATATGCGGCTGGCAGGGATAATGCCTACCGAGATTGCACGGAACCTGAACGACAGAGGGATTAGCTGCGCTACGGTGTACAAGCATAAAAAGGGTGAAGCGACAAACCATACAAGTGATTTCGAGTTTATGTGCTGGACAGCTTCATCAGTCGGGCTTGTTTTATCGAATGAGATTTATACCGGAGCCGTTGTTTCACTTAAGACTGCTTTCGACAGAGTGACGGGGAAGCTGGTTGCAAAGCCGAAGGATGAATGGATCCGTGTGGAGGATATGCATGAGCCGATTGTCTCCAAGGAAGAGTACCGGAAGGTACAGGAGATGATTTCGCCACAGGCTCTAAGGGCTGCTTACAAGAGGGTTCATTATAAATGTGGAATATGTGGCAGAAATCTTACGAGACGTAATGCACGTTTGAAAAGCGGACCGGATCTGTACTGCCATAGAGGCGACTGCATGACTTCTGATATTGAGTGTAAGAAGGTCAGCATGAAGGAAGAGTATCTGGATGAACTTGTACTCAGGGAACTGAAAGAAAAGCTGAAGCGGGTACTGGATACGGAAGAACTAAAGCTGAAACGTGCCGGTGGTGGCAAGGCAGCTGAGGTTGATGGAGTTCATGCTTTGGAAAGTGCCCTTGAATCTTCAAAGAAGGCAAAGCAGATGCTTTTTGAGAAGCTGGCTGACCGGAGCATAGATCGGGAAAGCTTCAAGGCAAAGAAGCAGGAATACGATGATGAGATTGCGGCACTGGAACAGAAGATCTCCGATGCCAGAATGGCGGAACAGCTGACTGCGGAATCCGATGAAGCTGCTCAGTCGAGAGTGGAAACGGCAAAGTCGTTTTTAGATCTGAAGGAAATGACCGAGGATGCCTGGGAGACATTCGTTGAAAAAGTGATTGTGTATCCGGAATACAGGATTGAGATTCATTGGCGGTTTGAAGAGGAATAGTTATTTCACTGGAAATCAAAGGAGTAAAGACATGGTAATGACGAAGATTAACGGAAGGTACAACTTGATCGCAAAGGACATGGAACCAAAGGAGTTTACAGAAGAACTGTCGAGTCTGATCCAGACGATGGCAGATGATCTGGATAATGATGAGGACATGCTGTACATCCCAAACTGTACGTGCTGCCCGATAAATGAGAGCACGGCACCTATACTGAGTTAGGCTTAACCGGTATCCGGCATCCAGGGTGAAATGCCCTGGATGCAAATTTTTTTGAAAAATTTATTAGTCCCTACTTGACAGAAGCGGGTGATAACGTCATAATAGGACTAAGTCCAAGTGACTTCAGAAAACGAGGAAGCCACGGCGGCTTAGTCCATATTTGTTTAAGAAGACAATAAGTCCGGTACGGATATACAGCCCAAAGCAATCAAGTACCGGCACATAACGAAAATCGAAGGAGGCAATCTATGACAAAGAAGAGCAGAAGTCTGAAGGTGCTCAGCCAGTCCGGCTACAAGTACCGCGAAACACCTACGATCCAGCTTAAAGGCCAGTGGCTCAAAGAGCTTGGGTTCAATATCGGGGACTATATCTCCATCAGCTGTGAGAATGGCAAACTGATCATCACGCCTGACGCAGAAAAGGCGGCTATGAAGGAAGCGGAAGCGGCATTCATGGAAAGAGAGATGAAGTCGCTCAATAAAAGGCTTGCAGCCGAGAAAAAACGGCTCCATGCTCAGTATGTTGCTGAAAGAGAAGCTCAGTACGTAGCAGAAGGTAGGTGATGAACATGGGGAAGATCATATTGGTAGGAGCCACAAAAGGTGGCGTTGGAAAGAGTGTGAGTTCCTATAATCTGGCTTACTCACTTGCAAGCGAAGGGAAGACAGTCCTGGCTGTAGATTTCGACAGTCAGGCGAACCTTTCAACCTGCTTTGGGATTGAGGATCCGGCAGCGGTGCCGGTTACTATCGGTCATTTGATGATGGCGCAGATCGATGATGAAGAGCTGCCGGAGCCTTCGGAGTACATACAGAGACGTAACGGCGTTGATTTTATTCCAGCATCTATGGTTCTGTCAGCAGTTGATGCAAAGCTCAGGCTTGAAATGGGCGCTGAGCGGATGCTGGCAAACATCTTGGATCCGCTTCGGGATGCATACGACTACATTATCATTGATACCTGTCCGGCACTTGGAGCACTTACCATCAACGCATTAGCGGCTGCGGACAGCGTGGTTATCACGGTCAATCCTCAGTTACTGGCTATGAAGGGGCTGCAGGAGTTCCTGAAGACTATAAAGAAGATCAAGAGCCGCATCAATCCGAAGCTGGAAGTCGAGGGCATCCTGCTGACGATGTGTGAGGCAAGGACAAACCTCTGCAAAGTTATTTCAGAGCAGCTGACGGAAACCTTCGAGGGTAAGATAAGGATCTTCGAGAGCAAGATCCCGAGCACCGTAAAGGTAGGCGAGAGTGTTTTCTACAGTGAGCCTCTGTTGGAGTATGCACCGCAGACAAAGGCCTGTCAGGCATATCTGGATTTCGGGAAGGAGTTGATCGCATATGAAAACAAATCAGCCTAAGAGAAAAGTGTTCAACGATGCGATTGACCTGCTGACCGGCGATGCTCCTGAGTGTGGCGTTCAGATGATCCCGATAGACAAGATCGTTCCGTTTCATGAGCATCCGTTCAAGCTGTATCAGGGAGAGAGGCTTGATGATATGGTTGACAGCATCAAGGAGCACGGCATATTAAGCCCTGTGATCGTACTTAAGACAGCAGACGGGTACGAGATGCTTGCAGGTCATAATCGGCAGAATGCGGCGAAAATAGCAGGCCTGACAGAGGTTCCTGCTATCGTCAAGGATGGTCTGACGGAAGAAGAGGCCTGGGTGTACGTGGTCGAGACAAATGTGATCCAGCGTTCCTTCAATGATCTGTGCGTTACAGAGCGTATCGCTGTTCTGTCTACAAGGTATGATAAGGTCTGCGGCACCAAGAAGCGGGAAGAAATCCTTGAAGAGCTTCACCGGCTCAACGGAGACGGTGGACATCATGTCCACCGACAGGCAAAGTCCAGAGAGCTGATCGGGCAGGAATATGGCATGACCGGAAGACACATTGCAAGGTATATCCGCTGTGATCAGCTGATACCGGCGTTCAAGGAAATGCTGGATGACGGCTCCTTGACTATGGTGGCAGGGGTTGAGATTTCCTTCCTGTCGCATGAAGAGCAGGCTCTTGTGTTCAGTGTTATGGAAAAGAACTGCATCAAGCTTAAAAAGGATATGGCAGGAAAACTCAGAACGGCAGCTGGTTCTATCACGGAAGAGACCGTGCAGTCGATACTTGGACTTGATAAGCCTGTTACTGAGGTCAGGAGACCGGTGAGCATCAAGCTTCCTGCAAAGGTCTATCACAGGTATTTTGCTAATACGGCTGCAAAGGATGTGCAGAGCATATTGGAGGAAGCCCTTGATCTGTATTTCGAGAGGAAGGGGGCATAGGCTATGTACACACAACAGGAACTGGCCGCAATCGACCGGAGCTACTTTGCAGTCATTGTTGCCGATGAATACGACGTAACGCTTATGTCCCTGAACACGCGCCACATGTGGCAGCTGCATAATGTGGAGTTACCGGACGGAGAAGTGACCGTGCTGTTCCATAAGCACCACGCTTCAGATCCGTACCACCTGCAGGGCAAAAGAAAAACAATGAGTCGCGCAATAAGGGATATAAAGAATCATGACGAATATCAGCTCAACGGCAGAAAGCCGGTCAGAAGACACTGAATAAGAGCGGTAGCACCCATAATCGGATGTTACCGCTCTTTTCTGTTGGCAGAGATTACTTTCTGTTTTTCCTGCAGTGACGAAGCTTCAGATAGTCGCATACCGCGTCGTGGCAGTTGTTGATCTCCTGGTAGCCGCGACTGGTCTTAAGCTTGATCTCGACGCAGATCTCATCGTTAGTCTTATTTTCAAGCTTCAACCTGATAATCTGAGCAAAGCGCGGGTTCGTCCTGTCGAAATGAGCAAGAAGATCAACCTTCAGCTCTTCTTCCGTAGGCGGCGGGCAAAGTTTGTCCAGAACCTGATCTTCAAGGGAAGGCTGGCTTTCATCAGCCATTTCAAAGGTCTTGCCTTCATACTCATAATCAAGCGACAGGATCTCAACGCGGTAAGTGTTGCGGCGTTCGAGAAGGCCCTTGTTGGGGCATCCGGTGCAGCGTTTGGTGTAAGGACATATCTTGTCACTTCCATCAGGATTCTTACCGATGATGCAGCGGCCTTCACGGCGCATCTTCATGTCTTCGTTAAGCTCAGCCCAGAAGTCGATCATGTAGCTTTGGAAGCATTCTTCACGGATGGGCATAAAGCCAATCTCATAACGGAATTCTCCGAGTCTCATGGTTGTGAAGTTCGCCTGGATGTACATGCCGGGCTGAAGGTCATACAGATCCTTCCTGAACGGTACAAGTACCTTGCCGGGCTCTACAGGCTGACCATCAAACGACTGTCTTTTGCTGTACTTCTGCGGGTTACTGTAATCTGGAATACGTGCCATAGCGTTTTCCTCCTTGGATTGGCACGGAGGAAATCCGCATGGCAGGTATTCAGTTGTGTTCTCCGTTGGCCATTCATAGGAAATCCTCCTAGTTTTCGTGAATGGCCAGCTTTCTCACGGAGCTGGTCTGGCTACTTGTTATATCTCCGGAGTCGGTGAGAACCGGCTTAGCTAAGGTCGGCGGGTCTCCGGAAATATTGCTTAGAAAAATATCCCTTTTCTCTAATCTTTATGCGTTCGCTTAAAAATGTGTTGTTTGGGATAGATTTTTAAGCTCAAATGTGCTATAATACACAAGGTGCTTTGCGTCTTGTCGGGGATTGCCTGCCGGAATCTGCAGCTTTCCGCTGATGCGGGCTGTTCCCTAAGCACAAGTCCATTAAATCAAAAACGGCGGTAAAAGGCTTTGCCACCGTTTTGCCACCGTTTTGCCACTGTTTTTCCCGACTGCATGAAAGGAGGATTTTGATGAGGGAACTGAATATCGCGACCTTTATCCAGATCATGCAGGTTGGATTAAAGACGCACGACAAGCAATTTGCCGCAGGAGAGTTTCTTTTAGAGGCTCTGAACAGACCGAATGATGAGAGGTTTGCAGGATATTACGAAGGATTATCAGACAAGAAGGTCAGCAAGCTTGTAAACAGACAAAGCCCGGTGCCGGACGGCATCCAGCAGGCATCGCTGGTTTCGGAATTGGCTGCGGATGCGGTCAAGTATTATGAAACGAAAGTCATGGCCGATATGAATCCGTTCCGTAAAGACGATGTGTTCAGCCAGCTGGTCAAAGTTATCAAGGAAGATACGGAAATCGGCGACAAGAAGCGTGAAGAACTGCTTAAGCTGTATAACGATGGCAAGGAAGGCACCTTCCTTGGAGAACTGTTCCTGTATGTGGTCAACAGACCGAATACTCCGGGTGACTCTTTTGTAGGGTATGAGGATGCACCGCTTATCGGAGAAGCAAATTATGAGTGTCCGTTGTGTCATAACAAGCTGGTTGAGACAGTGAAGGAGAAACCTGTCAGGCGTTATGAGATTACTCAGATCTTCCCGGAAGGGCTTTCAAAGGATAAGGAAAAGGAGCTTGCGGCTATATATCCGAAACCGAAGGATCTTGACTCTCCGGACAACCTGATCGCGCTCTGCGACCGCTGTTCAAAAGACTATCTATCAGATCCGACGGCAGACGATTACAAGAAGCTTCGGGATATTAAGACGGTTCTTTCAAGAAACTTCAAAGCGAAGGAGGCCGTTAGCGCGGTGGAGCTTGAAGAATACATCCGTGTTGTACTTGATGCACTGGCACAGGTGGATGATTCCGTACAGCTGGTGCCGCTGGAATACGACGCTATCCACATAGACAAGAAGATACCGGACTTTATTCTGAAGAATGAGATCCAGATAAAAGTCCTTCAGTACTACAGATACATAGAGTCTATCTTTTCTGATTCAGAGACGGATTTCGACCTGATAGCGTCAGAGATCAAGATGAGCTCGATGAAGTTGGAAAAGAGCGGAATGTCACAGCCGGATATCATAGAGTATCTTGCTGAGTGGATCCGTAACAAAACAAGTTTAGGAACAGAAAGCAAGACTGCCTGCCGTATAGTCGTTGCCTTCTTTATCCAGAATTGCGAGGTGTTCTACAAAGATGAAGTTTCCAAGTAAAGTGACTCCATACAAAGAAAGCATCATCGCTAAGTTCCCAATGGTTCTGGAAAAGCTGGAGAAGAAAGATATGGCTCCAGGGGAACTGTATAAAAGCGTAAAGAACAAGGTGGCTGATATTAAAGAGTTCATGGATATCATGGACTGTCTGTATGCCCTGAATAAAATCGAATTAGACGGGGAGGTGGTTCGCTATGTTGGTTGAAGTACAATGCGATAAATTCATATCACACGGAAAGATCAGAGAACCTATACGCTTCCACAAGGGATTAAACACAGTCCTGGGTGATGATAACGGGTCAAACTCCATCGGTAAGTCAACGTTCCTTATGATACTTGACTTTGTTTTTGGTGGAAAAGACTATGTAAACAAGTGCACCGACGTTCAGCTGAACGTGGAAGAGCACAACATCAATTTTACGTTCGAGTTTGATGGTGAGTTATATCATTTTTCGAGAAACACCGTGTCTTACAATACAGTGACGCGTTGCGATAAAGACTATAAACCTCTGCCGGAGGACAGTCAGATGACGCTGCCGTCATATTGTGCATTCCTGGCTGAGAAGTATGGCACTTCTGTTGAAGAGGGCTTAACATGGCGTGCAGCCGTATCCCGTTATATCCGTGTATGGAAAAGGGATACGCTTGATGAAGAAAGACCGCTTAAAGAAGCAAAAGACGAAAAAGCGGAAGCCGCAATCAAGAAGTATATGCAGTTCTTTGGAAGGTATCTGCCGGTAGAAGCTCAGATACAGCAGGCGAAGGCTGCGGAGGATGAAAAGGACGCCTTCAAGAAGTCAACGGATTATAAACACATTCAGGCTGCTAAGAATAAGACTGAGTATGAGGATAATGAAAAGCGAATCGGTGTTTTGAAGCAAAAAGAACAGGAGCTTGCTGAACAGAGCAACAGGGGGCTTCTGGATCTTGATGCTTTCCAGACAAGACACCTGACGGAACTGGAAAACCAGCTAATCCTGTACCGCAGGCAGAAGGCCAGAGTGCAAACCCAGCTGAATTCTATCCGTCGTGAGATGACTGAGGGTAAGAAGAGCTTTAAGAAAACATACAGTGATCTGGAAAGATTCTTCCCGGGTGTGGAGTTCCAGACACTTGAAAACATAGAGAGCTTTCATCAGAAGCTTGCAAAGGTTTTGGGCGATGAGTTCAAGGAAACCGAGAAGGACTTAGCGACAACCTATATGATGCTAAGTAATGAGATCGTCAGGATCTTAGGTGAAATCGAAGAAATCAAGAAGATCCCGAACGTTTCCGAGGCTATTCTGAAGGAATATGCCAAGCTCAACACAGAACTGAACAATCTCATGACGGCTAATGCAAATTATGACCGGCTGAATGAGCTTAAAGATATTGCTGCTCAGTATGCTGAGACAAGAGACAGGGTTATCAGTGATCAGCTGCTAGCCATAGAAACGGATGTTAATCAGCGAATGAGAGAAGTCAGCGACAGCATCTTCAGAAACGAGAAGAGGCTGCCTCCGGTACTTCGTATGTTGAAACTAAGCAAGTACACTTTCGATACTCCGAATGACGGAGGTACCGGCGCTCAGTACAGAGGGCTGATCACGTTTGATCTGGCGAATCTTGACGTGTTGCCGCTTCCGTTTGTAGTACACGATTCACCGCTGCTGAAGAATATTGAAAAGAGGGTTCTTGCAGAGATCATCCGTCTGTATGCAGAGCATGAAGCCACAGGGAAGCAGGTATTTATAGCATTCGATATGCTTGATACATATAACGATGAGATGCAAAAGGTTTTAAGGGATCACTTGGTATTAGAGTTATCGCCGGGTGGAAATGAATTGTTTGGCCGCGCTTGGAATAAAGAAACGGAGTCAAAAGAAGATGGCGAATAAGAAAGAAACAAAGACGCATTTTAATTATAACCGTTTATGGAAGCTGCTGATTGATCGCGGCATCCAGAAGCAGGAGCTCCAGAAAAAGAGTGATGTCAGTGCTGCTTCTATCGCAAAGATGGGGAGAGGGGAAAATGTTACAACCGATGTGCTTCTTAGGATCTGTGAAGCGCTGGATGTTAATGTGGAAGACATCATGGAAAGAGTACCGAACGAAGAAAAGGGCTCTGAGTCCTGATTATGGGACAGGTAGTTTTATATACTGAATACAGATGAAAGGAAGTGCCGCTTATGCTGCCTGAAGAACGAGCACGAGAAAAAATCGATAAGCAGCTTATTAATGCTGGCTGGGATATCGTGTCACGAAATGAGTATGTCCCGAAGTCAACATCGGCTGTGAAAGAAGGCCTTATGCAGGGGAACACAGAGAGTGACTACCTGCTCTTTGTCGATGATAAGGCTATTGCTGTCGTTGAAGCAAAACGTGAAGACAATCCGCTTGGACCGGAAGTTGAGAAGCAGGCTGAAGGTTATGCCAGAAGCCCACAGGATTGGTATGGGTTGTGGTATCAAGGTCTGATCCCGCTTGTGTATATGGCAAACGGTAAGAAGATCTATTTCAAGAACATGCTGACTGATCCGGACGGCGACTATGTTGAGCTTTCGGAAATGCATTCTCCGAAGAAGATGTTGTCGCTCATCAATAAGGTGTCTGAGTATGGTGCGCTTCCGCGTCTTGAAAAGAAGGGGCTTCGTGACTGCCAGTACAACGCAGAGATTGAACTTGAAAAGTCGATGAAGGAGGGCAAGAAGAAAAACCTTGCCATTCTTGCGACCGGGTCCGGTAAAACTTATCTGGCATGTCTGGCAAGCTACAGGCTTTTAAACTATACGCCTACAAAGAGGATCCTCTTCCTTGTAGACAGAAATAACCTTGCAAGGCAGACAGAAGCTGAGTTCAGTCAGTTTGACCGCACTGAAGGACAGGTTGAAATGAGCTCCCTGTATGAAATCAAGCGTCTGAAGAAGGAAAATGATATAAAGGCAGATATCGTTATTTCCACTATTCAGAAGCTTTTTGCAGTGCTTACCGGTCAAGCTCTTTCAGATGACAGCGAAGATGCTGAAGATGAAAAGACCATGACGGATGAAGAGAAGGAAACGAAGGAAGTTATCACTCTTGGTGATGATCTTAAACTTCCGCCGGATCACTTCCAGTTTATCATCGTAGACGAATGCCACAGATCCATCTATGGCAAGTGGAGAGCTGTCCTGGATTACTTCTCTGGTGCAAAGGTTCTGGGACTTACAGCGACACCTACACCGGAAGCATATGCGTTCTTCAATAACAACATCATTGAAGAATACACCTACGATGAATCCGTTGTTGACGGCGTTAATGTTCCATCACGTGTTTACCGTATCGCTACAGAAATCACAGAGCACGGTGGAGCTATCAGATCCGGCACGAAGGTTACTGAGACGGTTCGTAAGACCGGTGAAACCACAACGTATGACGCACCACAGCGGATAGACTATGACAATATGCAGCTTGATCGCTCTGTTGTGAACAGAGATCAGATCAGGAAGGTGCTGACGGCATATAAGAAGGCAATCTATGAGGAATTGTACCCGGAGCGTGACAAGAGCTGGGAATACATTCCGAAGACATTGATATTTGCAAAAGACGATAATCATGCTTCCGAGATTGTGGAAGGCGTGAAAGATGTCTTCAAGAGTGAGTTTGAAAACGAAGAGGTTCCGGAGCATTTCGTGCAGAAGATCACGTATTCTTCTGGAGACTCCAACGGCTTGATCAGGGATCTGAGAACCGAAAAGGATTTCAGAGTTGCCGTTACGGTAACGCTGGTTGCGACCGGCACCGATGTAAGACCGCTGGAAGTGGTTCTGTTCATGAAAGATGTCCGTTCGGATGTGCTCTACACACAGATGAAGGGACGCGGCTGCCGTATCATCAGCGATGACAAGCTCCGTGAGGTTACACCGAATGCCAACACGAAGGAATGCTATTACATTGTTGACGGCGTAGGTGTAACGGAACATGAGAAGATCATTCCGCATCCGGTCATCAATCCGGGTCCGGGAAAGAAGATTCTGTCGCTGGAACACCTGTTAGAGCACCTGGCACACAATGAAGTGAGCGATGAGAACCTGTGGCTGCTAAGAGACTACTGCTCTACCATCAACAGACGGTATGAGGATAATCCGCTGTTTGGCAGACATCTTGACTACTTCATCACGACTTACGGATTTGCACCGAGAACTATTGCAGGAAATATCCAGAACGCAACAGATCAGGGCTTGCTGATAGAGTGCCAGTACATTGATCCGTCGCACGACAACAGTGAACGTATGGCGCTGATATCAAGTCTGATCAGCAATATAGCAGCCAGGAAGAAACTACTTGAAATGCAGCGCGGCTATATCCTGAATACCGAAGAGGATCCGGATGAGGTCATCTATGCAGGATTCTCCAAAGAAACTGCGAAAAGCTTCATTGAGAACTTCGAGAAGTACCTTAATGACAATAAGGACAGTATAGAAGCACTCAGGATCATTTACAATTCCGAAGATACTATCATCACGCATGAGATGCTGAGTGAGATTCGTGATAGACTTCTTGCAGAGAGCAGGCAGTATGGCGTGTATCAGATCTGGAAGAATTATAAGGTACTGGACACCGAGGGTAATGTGGATGACCTGGATGTGAAGACGAACGTGAATGCTCTTACGAACCTGATCCAGATTGTCCGGTATGCATATGGGAAGAACCAGAAGCTTACAAGTCTTATCAATGGCTACGCTAAGCGTTTCAGCCTGTACTGCGGACAGCAACAGCGTGTTCTGACCGATGATCAGGTGGAGATCATGCGTCAGATAGCAGAATTCGTCATCAATGACGGAGCTATCTCTGTTAAGGAACTGAATGAGATTGACACAGACCTTTGGAGAAAAGGTGTTACAAGTTTCGGAGGCAAAGCGCTTGCAGAAGAAATGCAGGCACTATCAAGATTTTTATTAAAGGTGGCATAATATGGCAAATCAAAAAACAGAAGGCGCATTATTAAAGAAGGTTTGGGACATTGCGAATGTCCTTGCAGCAGCAGGTGTGGGATTTACTGATTACATCACCCAGTTGACATATATTCTCTTTCTGAAGATGGATGATGAGAAAGAAGAATTGGGGTTGGGGAGTTCTATACCAGATGGGTACAAGTGGTCTGACCTTGTGGATCTAAGTGGCACAGATCTTGTTGATAAGTACGAAGATATTCTTGAAGAACTATCTAATGCTGACGGTCTTATTGGAACTATTTTCACAAAGGCTACAAATAAGATTGATCGTCCTGTGATGCTGAAGAAAGTTATCGACATGGTATCGGAAGAAAACTGGTACATGATGGAGGGCGATTTCAAAGGCGCTATCTATGAAGGAATTCTTGAAAAGAACGGACAGGATAGAAAGAGTGGCGCTGGGCAGTATTTCACACCTAGAGCACTTATTTCAGCAATAGTAGACGTTGTAGACCCAAAGATTACTGAGACAGTCGCAGATCCATGTTGTGGAACAGCGGGATTTTTGCTCGCTGCTTACGAACACATGCGTAAACAGAGCAAAGATGTCGAAAAACAAAAGTTTTTAAGAAATAATGCGCTTTATGGCGCGGATAATACTTCTTTAGTAGTGACACTGGCATCTATGAATCTGTATTTGCATGATATTGGCGTAAACAAGAGTCCAATTGCATACAAAGACTCTTTGATCGAGACTACAGATGATCTTTATCAAGTGGTCATGACGAATCCTCCATTTGGTACGCGTCCACAAGGAAGTGTGGAGGTATCTGCAAACAGACCTGAGTTTATAAAGACATCGGATAACCAGGTAAATTTCCTTCAGCACATTATGTCTATAGTGAAGACCGGAGGTCGTGTTGGTGTGGTGCTTCCGGATAGTGTTTTAACAGATGGTGGAGCAACTGAAAAAGTGAGAAAAAAACTTATGAAGGATTATAACCTTCATACTATTTTGCGGTTACCAACAGGTATTTTCTATGCAAACGGAGTAAAAACCAACGTCCTTTTCTTTGATAAAGGGGAACCTACAAAAGATATTTGGGTTTATGACTATAGAACTGGTATAAAGCACACTATGGCAACAAAACCCATGAATAGAGCGCATCTTCAAGAGTTTGTTGATTGCTATTGTTCTGGTCATTTTCAAGACCGTCATCAAACATATTCAGAAGAGAATCCGAATGGACGTTGGCGTTGTTTCACAGAGGAAGAAGTCAGAGCCTCAGACAATCTTGACTTTAAGTGGTTAGATTTAGAGGAAAAGGACGAAAGATCAATTTCTGAAGTTCTTGATGATATGCAAAGTGAATCAGATGGTATCGCAGAAGCCGTATCAAGACTAAAAGAACTGTTGGGAGGAATTGAGCTTTGATTGATACTAATGTTTTGAGAAAGAAAATCATTGATCTTGCTATAGCAGGAAAGCTTACTGACCACACTTCAGGTAATGCTTCGGAAGAGCTTGATAAGATAATAAAGACTCTGAATAACAGTGAACAGCGTTATATTTCGGATGATGAGAAATGGATTAGCATTCCGTCAAATTGGACGTGGGGCAGATTGGTGGATCTAACTACCAATAGTAGCTTGAATGACGGTGACTGGGTTTTATCGAAAGATATGGTATCCGAAGGACCTGTTAAGTTGATTCAATTAGGCTCTATTGGAGATTGTGAATATAGATATAAAGGCTTTAAGTATCTTACAGAAGAGCATTTTAATGAATTAAATGGGAAGCAGATTTATCCCGGATATTTGTTGATAAACAGACTTGTTGTCAACAAAATGCTCTCTTGTATTATCCCTAAAATGAATGGAATACTAATGACGGCAGTTGATGTTTGTTGGGTTGCACCGAATGACGAATTATATAATTTGGAGTATCTAATGTATGTTCTGTCTTCCACAGGCGTGCAGCAGAAAGTTAAAGAATTAGGCCATGGGGTAACAAGGTTCAGAATAAGTAAACTCAATCTGATAGATATTGCCTTTCCGCTTCCACCCATAAACGAACAACAACAGATTGTGGACATAGTAAATGAGCTATTCATCATTTTAAAACGTATAGACGATTTGCAGTTAAGCTATGTTGCAGATTATGAAAGTCTCAAGAACAAAGCGATTGAGGCAGGTGTGTATGGGAAGCTGACAAAACAGCTTTCGGAGGACGGCAGCGCAGATTCATTATTTGAAGATATTCAGAAAGAGAAAGAATCTCTGATAAAAACTAAGAAACTGAAGAAAGCTAAGGGACTTCCGACTGTTGAAGAAGGCGAAGAACCTTTTGAAATACCAGACAACTGGAAGTGGGTACGTATAGGAGAAGTGTTTACGCTTCAATCGGGGAAAAATATTACCGCAGCTGCTATTAAAAATGAGGCAGATGACGATTATCGTTATCTTTGCTATGGGGGGAATGGTGTAAGAGGCTATGTGTCAAAAAGTAATGTTTCAGGCAGACATGCTCTTATTGGAAGACAGGGAGCTTTGTGCGGAAATATAAATATGGCAGACGGGGATTTCTATGCTACCGAACACGCGGTAGTTGTCTATCAATATGCTAATACGGATCCTGATTGGGCTGGCTATGTTTTGAAAGCACTTAATCTAAATCAGTATGCCACTTCAGTTGCTCAGCCGGGATTGGCTGTTGGGAAAATAGAAAAAGTGCTAATTCCTCTTCCACCAGTTGAAGAACAAAAAAGAATTGCAAAAACGATAGAAGATGTTTTAGCTGCAATTGACATGGCAGGCTAATAACGGGAGGTGCGCTATGAGCGAGATAAACCAATTTGACTGGGTGGATTTTTACAAAGAATTATCCGGCAAATTACTACAGTACAAGAATAACCGAACAGATCTTGTGGAGAAGGTCAAGAAGATCTATGATATCACCGGTCTTAATCTTCCTACACTGGAAAAGGATAACCAGATCGTTGACATTGATCCGTTTACGTTCTATGGGCTTTTCAACAAGAAGCTGACGGATGCAAACCGCCTTTCCATTCTGAAAGCGGTTGCAGAACTGTTTGACGTTAAGGCACCGGTACCGACAGCCTTCGATAGTATTCCTGTACTGAATCCGCAGAATGCAACCTTCTATTATTTCATTCCGGATCGCGGCGATGATGACATTCAGGATCTCTGGGAACTGTTTGACGCTGCTCTTGCATATGCAAAGAGTCCGTCACCGGAGACTATCGCTCAGGTGTCCAAATCTTTTGATCTGTGCATCAACAAGAAGGGTAACGGGAACAGCAAGATCACAATGGGGCTGTACTGGATTGCACCGAATTCCCTTCTGAATCTTGATCAGCGAAACACATGGTACATTTATGAATCTGGAAAGCTTCCGGAAGAGCTTGTAAAAACGCTTCCGGAGATAGAAGCGAAGATCCCGTCAGAGAAATACTTCGATATTGTTGAAAAACTTCGTGCTTACCTTCAGAGCGGCGAGAGTGAATTGAAGGATTTCAAGGAGCTAAGCTTCGAGGCATGGAGATATTCGGAGCAGGTAAATCAAGAACAGGCGGCAGCTAAAAAGGCTGAAGCACAAAGAGAAAACAAAGGTGCTGCAGTAGCTGACGAAGGTATAGAGACTGTACATTATTGGATTTATTCTCCAGGTAACGGAGCCGAATACTGGGATGAATTTTATGACGCTGGTATTATGGGCATCGGTTGGGATGAAATCGGTGATCTCTCCGTATATAACAGCAAAGAGGAAATGAAGGTCGCTATGAAGGAAAAAATCGATCCTTCAAAGCCATATAAGAATGCTGCTCATGCGACATGGCAGTTTGCAAATGAGATGAAGCCCGGCGATATTGTTTTCGCAAAGAAAGGAATGCATCTTGTTGTTGGCCGCGGTATCGTGGAATCCGGGTATGAGTTTGATCCTAATCTCAGCCACGACAGAAATATACGTAAGGTCAAATGGACACATAAGGGCGAATGGCAACATCCGGGTCAAGCTGTAATGAAAACACTCACTGACATTACGGCATATACGGATTATGTTGAAAAGCTGAATGCTCTGTTTGAAAGCGAGATTGAAGACGATATCGAAGAACCGGTCGAGGCCGTTCTGAAACCGTATGATGCGGATATGTTCCTTGAAGAAGTCTTCATGGACAAGACCAAGTACGATACGCTGGTTGCCCTGGTAATGAAGAAAAAGAATGTGATTCTGCAAGGTGCTCCGGGTGTTGGAAAGACTTTTGCTGCAAAGAGACTTGCTTACTCCATTATGGGTGTTAAGGATCCGTCACGTGTAATGATGGTTCAGTTCCACCAGAGTTATTCATACGAAGATTTCATTATGGGATTCCGTCCTACACAGGAAGGCGGATTTGAGCTGAAGCGTGGAGCCTTCTATGATTTCTGCAAGTCAGCTGAGGTAGACAGTGAAGATACACCGTATTTCTTCATCATCGATGAGATCAACCGTGGAAACCTTAGTAAGATCTTCGGAGAGCTGTTCATGCTGATCGAAACAGATAAGCGTGGTATTGAGCTAAAACTACTCTATGCAGATGAAAAGTTTTCTGTTCCGAAGAATGTTTACATCATCGGCATGATGAACACGGCTGACAGAAGCCTTGCTATGATGGACTATGCACTTCGCAGAAGATTCGCATTCTTCGATATGGAACCGGGGTTCAATACAAAAGGCTTTAGACAGTATCAGGAAGGCCTGCAAAGCGAAAAGTTTAATAAGCTGATTGACCGTGTGGAAGCTCTTAATGCAGATATTGCTGCCGATGATTCTCTGGGAGAAGGGTTCTGTATTGGTCATAGCTACTTCTGTGAGCTGAAGGAAACATCTGATCAGACGCTATCTGGTATTGTAGAATTTGAACTTGCTCCGTTGCTTAAGGAGTACTGGTTCGATGAACCGGCAAAGGCTAAGACATGGATCGAGGATTTAAGGAGTGCGATTAAGTGATCCCAATTCAGAATTTGTATTATATGCTCTCATACGCTTTTAGGGTGCTTAATGAGCAGGGATACAAAAGCATAGAGACTGAAGAATTTCATAATGTGGCGGAACTATGCGCGTCCATTCTGACTAAGGGAGTTTCGCTTCAGCTTAAGCGCGGCCTTGGAAAAGAATATATTTCCGAGACAGAGGCGCTTTCTTCGCCACGCGGAAAAATAGATGTAACAGCTTCTATCAAAGATCTAAGCAAGGTCAAGGGACAGCTGGTTTGCACTTATGATGATTTCTCCGTCAATTCATATATGAACAAGATCATAAAGACTACGATGGAGTTGCTGTTGAAGTCAAAGATATCTCCGGCAAGGAAGAAGGAGATCAAGAAGCAGCTGGTCTTCTTCGGAGAAGTCGATACGCTGGATCTTCATACGATTAACTGGTCAATGCGGTTCAACCGTAACAATCAGAGTTACAGAATGCTGGTTTCCATATGCCATCTTGTGATTAAGGGATTATTGCAGACTAAATCCGACGGCTCCACGAAGCTGATGGACTTCCTAGATGATCAGCAGATGCATCACCTGTATGAGAAGTTCATTCTGGAATATTACAATACGGAGTATAAGCATCTGAAGGTCAAAGCGTCTGCTTCCATGATGGACTGGCAGGTAGATGATGGCTTCCGGGATCTGCTTCCAAAGATGAAAACGGATATCACACTGACCTGTGGTGATCGGACGCTCATTATTGATGCTAAATATTATGAACGAAATCTGCGGGAGCAGTTCGGTAAGGTGTCGATACCTACGGGAAATCTTTATCAGATCTTCACTTACGTTAAGACAAAAGAGAATGAGCTGGCGGAAGTGCCACATGAGAAAGTTGCGGGTATGCTCCTGTACGCACAGACCGAGGAAGAAGGTAAGTTCAATAATGAGTATCTGATGATGGGAAATCGCATATGTGTCAGGACACTGGACTTAAGCGGTGACTTCCAGTCTATAAAGGATCAGCTGGATGAAATAGCTGAGAAGTATCTACTGGTAAAAGCAGCATAAATCAGGTATTTAGTAAAATGCAGACAACACCACGGATCGGCTTTTGGCTGGACAATTCCAACCAAACACCACAGCAGACAGCAGAAAACATTCTGAACGCTAGGAAGCCGGTATGATTGTTACATATAAGGGGAAGAAAAATTTCTTTTAGGTACTTGCTTTCCTAAAACTGATGTGATACAATGATTTAATCCAGAAAAGGAGTAAAAAATATGCGGCAAGGTATTCTTAAATAAAACTATAATCAAATAGTGGGAACAAAGGATTATGATAGCTCCTTTTGTAGGGGCTTAGTTTTTTGTACCCAAT